>JAHIUL010000048.1 GCA_018817195.1 Candidatus Margulisiibacteriota bacterium | reverse complement strand
TTTACCGCGGCATTTATCTTGGCGGCCAAAACATTGATCTGGAAACAGATAAATTTGTCTTAAAAAATGCCACTTTCAGCACCTGTGATTTGCAAGACAAGCACTATCGAGTTACGGCCGCAGAAATTAATTTTTATCCCAAATACGGCTGGCTGGTGGCTTACTGGGGTTATTTTTGGCTGGGACCTGTGCCTGTTGTGCCAATGCCTACTTATATTTATGACATGATGGCAGAAGAAAAAGCGCGCAAAAACCTGGCGCCTTTCCCGGAGTTCGGTTCAAATGATGATGACGGCTGGTATGTTAATGAGCGGTTAGCCTGGCATATCAGAAGAGAGCTGTCTGGCAGCTACAGCATTAGTTATGCTGAAAAAAAGGGTTTAGGCTTGGGAGTTGAAGCGGATTATATTATCAACGATTCCAGCAATGGTAATGCCAGAGTTTATGGCAATGCTTATGATGGCATGTGGGGCGGAATAACGCATCGCTTTTTATTTGGCGATGAAATAAAAGAAAAAGACTCACAATTTGGTTTGTTTTTTGCGTTGCCAAGGTATCGGCAATATGAATTAGAAACTACTATTTCTCACAGAGAAAGAATTAATTATCAGCGGGTCAGCATGTATCCTGATGTAGCTTTAAAAACCAGGCAGGTAAAATTATTTTTTGACGAAGCATCTTATGATGCCCAATTAAAAGTTGGTTTAATTGATGAGGAAGATAATATCAGGTTGGAGCGGGGATCTGCAGAATTTAATTTATATTGGGATTTTCCTGAAATAGAAATTGGCGACATCACTCCCTCAGTCGGGCTTGACGCCAGTTTTTATTCCAATTCAACTAGATGGATTAAATCAACCGGCGGCCTTAATTTAAGAAAAGTTTTTTCTGAAAACCTTATTTTTGGCCTGGGTTATTTGCATTACTTTTTAGTTAAGGACCAAAGTCCGTTTCTGTTTGAGATGTACCGCTTTGATAAATCAGACCGGCTGACTTCTGACTTATTTTTTATGGTTGGGGAAACCGGGGTGGGTATTGCCGCTTCTTATTTTGTTGACCGCTGGGAGCCGGAAGATATAGATTACTCTTTATTTTTTAAGGGGCATTGCTATAATTTAGTTGTAACCTATCGCTCCTTGCGCCGCGAGTTTCAGTTAGGTTTTGGTCTGTCTGGAGGATAAAATGTTTATTACGTTTGAAGGGCCGGAGGGCTGCGGCAAATCAACCCATGCCAAGAAATTAAAAACTTTTCTTGAAGGAAAAGGTTTCCAGGTGTTATTGACCCAGGAGCCTGGAGGCACGCAGGTTGGCAAGCACATCCGCGGGCTGCTGCTTGACCCGCAAAATGTTTTGGATGAGAAAACGGAAATCTATCTTTTTGCCGCAGACCGCACCGAGCATGTAAGCAAAGTAATTAAACCGGCTCTGGCCTCAGGCAAAATTGTTGTTTCAGACCGCTATACTGATTCAACCCTGGCTTATCAGATTGGCGGCAGAAATTTACCTGAAGATTTAGTTGAATATATTGTTAACGCGTCATCTAAGGATCTCAAGCCTGATTTAACCATCTTGCTTGATGTTTCTCCTGAAATCGGGATAAAAAGGGCAACCCAGGCGTCTGCGCCAGACAGGTTTGAAAAAGAAAAACTTGAGTTCCATGAAAATGTCCGCAAAAAATATTTGGAAATTGCTGAGAAAAATCATAGTCGAGTTAAAACAATTAATACTGACAAGAAAGGCATAGAAGAAATTCAGTCTGAGATCAGGCAGATAGTGGAGAAGAAATTTAGGAAACAATGAAGAGTTCAGAAATACGAGAGCGGTTTTTAAAATATTTTGAGAGCAAAGGGCATAAGATTTTGCCGGGATCATCTTTAGTCCCGACTGATCCGACTGTTTTGCTTACTTTAGCTGGCATGCTGCAGTTTAAACCAATTTTCTTAGGCCAGGAAAAGCCAGAGCAGAAGAAGGCGACAACTGTGCAAAAATGCGTGCGCACCATTGATATTGATCAGGTTGGCAAGACGGCTCGCCATCATACTTTCTTTGAAATGTTAGGCAATTTTTCTTTTGGCGATTATTTTAAAAAAGGCGCGATTGAGTTCGCCTGGGAGCTGTTGACCAAAGAATTTAAACTGCCGGTTGAAAAGCTGTTAATCGCGATTTATGAAAAAGACGATGAAGCTTTTGATCTCTGGCACAAGGATATGGGAGTGCCGGAAAACAGGATTTTCCGTCTGGGAGAAGACAATAATTTTTGGGCAGTTGGCCCGACCGGCCCTTGCGGCCCGTGTTCTGAAATCTATTATGATTTAGGCCCGGAGCGCGGCTGCGGCAAGCCCGATTGCGCGCCTGGCTGTGATTGCGACCGCTTTCTTGAGGTTTGGAACCTGGTTTTTATCCAGTATAACCGCAATGAAAAAGGCGAATTAATCCCGCTTAAGAAAAAAGGCATTGATACTGGTATGGGACTGGAGCGGATCACTTCAGTAATTCAAGGCGTTGCTTCAAACTTTGACACAGACTTATTTGTGCCGATTATTGAAAAGATAAGAAAATTAACTAAGGAACAGAATCCAGCTCAAGTATCGCTGCATATAATTGCTGATCATGCGCGCGCTGTGACGCATTTAATTAGTGACGGCGTGACGCCGGAAAATGCCGGCCGTGGTTATGTCCTGCGCCGTTTGATCCGCCGGGCAGTCAGGCATGGCAAGCTTTTAGGTGTTAACGAGCCGTTTTTATTCCGTTTATCGCAGGATATTATTTCATCAATGAAAGATGTTTATCCTATCCTGGAAGAAAAGAGTAAACTTATTGCGCAGGTTATTAAAACCGAAGAAGAAAACTTTTTCCAGACATTAGAACAAGGCATGGCTTTGTTTGGCCAGGTGATGAAAGATCACAGCCAGGATAAGACAATTCCTGGAGAGGTTCTTTTTAAACTTCATGATACTTATGGTTTCCCAGTTGAATTGTCTTCAGAAATTGCGGCTGAACAAGGATTTAAATTAGACATGGCTGGGTTTGACGCTGAAATGGAAAAACAAAAGGAGCGGGCGCGGCAGGCAGGCCTTTCTGAGGACAAAAAGAAATTAGCGCATCTGGACCTTGATAAATTTAAAGAAACAAAATTTGTTGGCTATGAAAAGACCGAGGATAACGTAAAGGTGGAAGCTGTTTTTGCTGATGAAAAATTTGTAATCCTTGATAAAACGCCTTTTTATGGAGAAAGCGGCGGCCAGGTTGGCGACACTGGTATTTTAGAAATTGATAAAAAAGCAGTAAGAGTAATTGATACTTTAAAAACAGTCAATGGCACAATTGTTCATGAGGTTGATGCTTTAAACGGATTAAAAGACAATGTAAAAGTTAAAGCCACGGTTGACGCTTCAAAACGAAGAGCAACCGAGGCGCACCACACAGCTACCCATCTCCTGCACAAGGCTTTAAGGGAAGTTTTTGGTGACCATGTCAGGCAGGCTGGTTCGCATGTTGGCCCGGAGAAATTAAGGTTTGATTTTACTCATTTTCATGCTTTGACCTGCCAGGAAACTGAAAAAATCGAAGAAATTGTCAATAAAAAAATTAATGAAAAGATCAAGGTTGAGGTGCTGCAGAAATCTTACAAAGATGCGGTAAAAATGGGGGCAATTGCGCTATTTGGCGAAAAATACGGTGATAAGGTCCGCGTTTTAAAAATTGGCGATTATAGTATGGAATTATGCGGCGGCACGCATGTTAAAT
>JAHIUL010000047.1 GCA_018817195.1 Candidatus Margulisiibacteriota bacterium | reverse complement strand
GATAAAGAACAAATTAAAGAATTAGCCGCCTCAATCAAAGAACATGGCATCATTGAACCGATTTTAACCAGGATGCGAGGGGGAAAATATGAACTTATTGCTGGAGAACGGCGCCTGCGCGCGGCCAGGGTAGCCGGCTTAAGCATTGTGCCTTCAATTGTTAAAGATTTTAGCGATGAGCAATCATTGGAAATTTCATTAATCGAAAACCTGCAGCGCGAGGACCTCAATCCCTTGGACGAAGCAGAAGGCTACGCCCGCCTGATAAAAGAATTTAAGATGACGCAGGAGCAAGTGGCAAAAAGAGTGGGCAAAAACCGGTCCACTGTAACTAATATGCTGCGCATTTTGACCCTGCCGGATAAAATTAAAGAAAGCCTGCGCAATGAACAAATCAGCGTCAGCCATGCCCGCGCCTTATTAGCCGTTGATAACAGTGTTAGGCAGCTTGAGCTCTGGCGGCAAATAATCAGCAACAAAATGAATGTCAGGGACGTTGAAGTCTTAACCGGTGGAAAAAGCGACTCCAAACCAAAAAGCAGCAAGAGCGGCCGCAAAAGGCCCCAGACCCAAAATGTTGAGCTCAACGCCCTGGTTGAGAAGCTAACAACTTATCTTGGAACCAAAGTTAAGATTTACGGCAGTCCTGTTCGCGGGAAAATAGAGATTCAATATTACTCTAAGGAAGACCTGGAAAGGATTCTTGAAATTCTCCTTTTCAAGAATAAGCCCAGCCAAGTTCGGCCTACGCCAAATCTGGCCAGCGGACAGCCAGCCTAAACTTATTTTTGAGAGGATTGCTTGAGGCGGCTGATCGCCTGTTCTACACTGCAGCCATCCTTGGCTGCTTGCAATAAAACTAAGTAATACTTTTTGCTTCTTTCATCAGCCTTTTTTATTTCCCCGTTAAGCTGGGCCTCAAACTGGGCTTTTGCTTCGGCTGACAAGACTTTATAGACATCGAGAAATTTCTTTACATCGCTTTCCAATTTTTTTTCCGCTTCACTTGCCATGGACGCTATTTTAGCACAAATTTGGCATTTCGCACAAAATGTGTTAAAATAATTTGTCATGGTTAAACTTTTTCCGTTCAAAGGCATTCTTTACAACCAAAAAATCAAAAAGGCAGCTAAGCTCTTTACCCCGCCCTATGACGTAATCAGCCCGGAAGAACAAGACACTTTTTACAATTCACACGATTTCAACTTTATCCGCCTGATTCTGGGCAAAGAATTCAGCGCTGACGGCAAATATAATAACAAGTACATCAGGGCTGCGGCCTTTTTAGACGGCTGGCTGCGCCATGGTATCCTGTTGCAGGATAACAAACCAGCTATTTACGTATATGAACAAAGCTTTAAGCACGGTAAAAAGAAATATTCCCGCGTGGGTTTTATTGCTCTATTGCGCCTGGAAGACATGGGACGGGGCAGGGTCTATCCACACGAGCAAACGTTTCCTAAGGCCAAGATTGACCGTTTGGAGCTGATGCGGGCAACCTCAGCTAACCTGGAAAACATTTTTACCCTTTACAGCGATGAAAAAGGCAAAACCACAAAAGTATTCAAGAAGTTCATGAGACGCAAACCATTATTTGATGTAACAGATAAGGATAAGGTCAGACACCGTCTCTGGCGGATTGACCGCAAACCTTCGCTTACAAAAATTATCAAGGAAATGCGGGACAAGGCGGTTTTTATTGCTGACGGCCACCATCGCTATGAAGCGGCCATGCGCTTTAAGGTCGAGCTTAAGACCAAAAACACCAAGTTTTCTGAAGAAGAAGCTTACAACCATTTGATGATGTTCTTTACGCCAATCGAAGACAAAGGGCTTTTGGTCCTGCCTATCCACCGAGTGCTTAAGAATCTTTCATTCTTTGAGCCGCAAAAGTTCCTGCGGGACCTGGAACGCTTTTACAATATTAAAGCTTACAAAACCACAAAAAAAACCGCTAAGAACGTGCGGAATAAATTAATTCGCGATATGGAAAAGGCCGGGCTGGAGCACCACGCTTTTGGGCTTTACCTGGGCAACCATCAATTTTTCCTGCTAACCTTAAAAGATGAAAAAATGGCTGAGGAACTGATGGACGAAGAAAAACCAAAAGCCTGGAAAAGACTGGACACAAATATTCTGCGCTACACAATTTTTGACGCTATTTTGGGCCTGTCCCAACAAACAGAAGACCATTTGCTTTTTGTGAAAGATGATGAAAAAGCCAATCGCATTGATCATGCCTGATGGCCAAAAATTTATCGATTTCACCGGACAGGTACAAAAAGGAGAAAAAGT
>JAHIUL010000046.1 GCA_018817195.1 Candidatus Margulisiibacteriota bacterium | reverse complement strand
TTGTCGGCCAGTCAAAAGGCGCAGCTGTTGAGGTTAACGGTGAGATGGAAATTAAGTCCGTTAAGATCGACCCGCAAATTGTTGACCCAAACAATATCAGCCGCCTGGAAAAAGAAGTTATGGAAGCGGCCAAAAAAGCTTTGAAAAGCGCCAAGGATGAAGCAGCCCAGAAAATGAAAGGGTTAACCGGCGGGTTAGGCTTGCCGGGAATGTTTTAAAAGAGATGTACGCAGAAACTTTTGCGAGATTAATTGAGGAGCTGAAGAAATTGCCGGGTATCGGGCCAAAATCCGCCCAGCGGTTGTCTTTCCACGTCCTCCAAAGTTCGCGCCAGGATGTTGACAAGCTGGTTGAGGCAATCAAGCAGGCCAAGGCAATGCTCAAACATTGCTCAAAGTGTTACAATATTACTGATGTTGAGCCTTGTAAAATTTGCTCTGATGATAACCGGGGCAAAAATCAGTTGTGCGTGGTGGCGGAACCCAAGGATTTGCTGGCCATTGAGAGATCAGGCGGCTACCAGGGCAAGTATCATGTTCTAGGCGGTTTGATCTCGCCCCTGGACGGTATTGGGCCGGAAAGTTTAAGGATTAAAGAGCTGATCGAACGGTTGCGCAGGGAAAAAGTTGAGGAACTTATCTTGGCGATTAGCCCAACTACTGAGGGCGAGGCAACCAACATATATCTTTCAAAAATTTTAAAGCCTTTGGGCGTTAAGATTACCCGGCTGGCCTATGGCTTGCCTATTGGCGCAGACATGGATTACGCTGATGAGGCGACGCTTTCAAAAGCCTTTCAGGGCAGGAATGAATTAGTTGTATAAGGGGGAAGAGATGAAAAATAAAACAGCGTGGTTTCTTAGCACTTGGTGGGCGATAATCTTGAGGCCGATTTATTTTTATACTGTTTTGCCTGAAGAAGATTGGCGGGAAAAAGCCTTAACTTTTCTTTTTATTAACAGCTGGATACTGGCTTTTGCCGCGGCCCTGTTTGTTTTCTTTGTCCAGTATGCGCCCATTGGCAAGACCTTGGTTCAAAATATTAGCGGTTTTAAGTTTATTTTAATCCTGCCTGTCTTGATTGCCCTGGCCGGTGTTTTCTTTTTAATAACAGTTTTGATTTTAGGCGGGTTTTTTGTTGGCGCGTTTTTTGCCATGTTTTATGTGGTAGGCCTTGTCCTTCATTATATATATGCGTTATTGGGCGGTAAGGGTAAATTAAATAAGATCCTGCAGCAAAGCTTTTACAGCAGCGCGGTGTTGATCTTTGCGCTGCTAATTATTTTATTAATGTTCTTAACAAGTTACGGCTTGCTTGGCTTTTCTCTTTTCCGGGCTGGTTTTATTATTGTTTATGGTTTAGTCCTGCTTTACGTGTATGGACTTTGGGCGGTGGCCGGCAGGAAAACTTACGCGGTCTCAAAACCAGTCGCCTTTATCGGCGCGCTTTTGCCGGTAATTATTTTATTGATTTTTGGTGTCCTGTTTGATAAAATAGCGCTTCCAGTCTTGCAGCCGTGGATTAGCTAGGGCGGTTAGGAGGAATTGATAAATGGGGAAAATAATTGAAATTAGGTGGCACGGGCGGGGAGGCCAGGGGGCAAAAACAGCAGCCCTGCTTTTTGCTGACGCAGCATTATCTTTAGGTAAATATATCCAGGCTTTTCCAGAATACGGTCCAGAGAGGATGGGCGCTCCGGTCCAGTCATTTAACCGTTTATCAGACAATCCAATTACTGTTCATTGCGGTATGACTAATCCCCAGATAGTTTTAGTGCTTGACCCGACTTTAATGGGCTCAGTTGACGTTGCCCATGGTTTACTTGCTGACGGAAGCTTAATTGTTAACACCTCAAAGTCACCTCAGGAAATTAGGAAAGAAGCAAATATTAAAGGCGCAAAAATTTTTACAGTTGATGCTTCTGCTATTGCCATTGACAAGATTGGCCGCAATATCCCTAATACGCCTATGCTGGGAGCCTTAGTCAAGGTTTCCGGCTTGCTTGATTTTAATGAAATGATCAAAAACACTGAGGAAAAGCTAAAAAAGAAATTTGCCCATAAGCCCGAGATTATTAAAGGCAATATTGAGGCAGTAAAGACCGCGCACGACAGCGTTAAGGGAGAAAAGTGACATGAAGAAGAACATGGGTTATAAAGAATTAATGCATGGCGACGCTTTGCCGGCTGGAACAGCGGCAGAGTTTCAAACCGGCGACTGGCGTTCAGAGCGGCCGGTTTTTCACAAAGACAAATGCATCAATTGTTATTTTTGCTGGATCTATTGTCCTGATTCAGCGATTATTCTTGACGAAGAGAAGAAAGTTGTTGGGATTGATTATCGATATTGCAAGGGTTGTGGTATTTGTAACACCGAGTGTCCGACTAAACCGGATAAACGGGCTATCACCATGGAGCCGGAAAGGAAATAAATTATGCCTATTTTAGCTAAAACAGGGAACGAAGCCATGGCTGAGGCCATGAGACAAATAAACCCGGATGTAGTTGCGGCTTATCCAATTACTCCTGCTACCGAGGTTGTGATGATCTTTTCCGGGTTTGTAGCTGATGGATTAGTTGATACCGAATTTGTGGCAGTTGAGTCGGAGCATTCTGCCATGAGCGCCTGCGTTGGCGCGGCAGCAGCCGGCTGTCGTGTTATGACAGGGACTTCTTCTCAAGGGCTTCAATTAATGTCAGAAATCCTGCCGATAGCTTCTGCCTTGCGTCAGCCGATCGTGCTGTGTGAAGTCAACCGTGCCTTATCAGGTCCGATCAATATTCATTGTGACCACAGCGATACCATGGCGGTCAGGGATTTTGGCTGGATCCAGATCTTTTCAGAAAATGCCCAGGAGGCGTATGACAATATACTGCAGTTAATAAAAATTACTGAAAACGAAAGTGTCCGCCTGCCTGGTATGGCCACGACCGATGGTTTTATTATTTCTCACTGCATGGAAAAAATAGAGGCGCTGGATGATAATGAAGTTAAAGAATATTTGGGCGAACACAAAAAAATGAATTCAGTATTGGATTTAGATAAGCCTGTAACCCTTGGGGCGCTTGATCTGCAGGATTACTATTTTGAGCATAAAATGCCGATTATCGAGGCAATGAAAAATTCCAAGGACGTAATATTGAAAGTTGCCAAGGATTTCGCCAAGCGTTACGGCCGTGAATATGGTTTGATCGAAGAATATAAATTAGCTGATGCTGAAATTGCTCTGGTGGCTCTGGGTTCAACCTGCGGCACAGCCAGGGTGGTGATTGATGAGCTAAGGGAAAAAGGCGTTAAGGCTGGCTTGCTTAAGATCAGGGTTTTTCGGCCGTTTCCAGCTGAAGAAATTGTTAAAGCCTTAAGCAAAGTAAAGGCCGCGGCAATAATGGATAGAAGCGATATGTACAGCAACCAGGGCGGGCCGCTGTTTTCCGAATTAAGGTCCGCTATGTATGAAGCCAAAGATAAGCCATTGCTGACAAATTATGTTTATGGCTTAGGCGGCCGGGAAATTTCTCTGGAAGATATCCAAAAAATCTTTGCCGAGCAAAAAGAAGCAGCTGCTTCAGGCAAAGTTAAGCAGTTAATCCAGCACTTCGGAGTAAGGGAGTAAACATCAATGCCAACATTAAAAGATTTAGCTAAACAGAAAGATCCATTGTCCGGCGGCCATCGCGCCTGTGCGGGCTGCGGCGCGCCAATTGTTGTCAGACAAGTTTTGATGGCCAGCAAAGACCCGGTTGTGGTTACCTGCGCCACGGGCTGCCTTGAAGTTGTCACAACAATTTTTCCTTATACGGCCTGGAATGTTCCATTTTTGCATAATGCCTTTGAAAACTCAGCAGCCACCTGTTCAGGTGTTGAAGCTGCCTATCAATCTTTAAAAAGGAAGGGCAAAATTAAGTCAGACCATATTAATTTTGTGGCTTTTGGCGGCGACGGCGGCACTTATGATATTGGTTTTCAGTCATTGTCAGGCGCCATGGAGCGCGGCCATGACATGCTTTATGTTTGTTATAACAATGAAGCATACATGAATACCGGCATCCAGCGTTCCTCAGCCACTCCCAAGGGCGCGGCCACAACTACTGCTCCTGCTGGTAAAAAGATCCCTGGCAAGCAGCAGTTTTCTAAAAACTTAACTGAAATTATGGTTGCCCATGACCTGCCTTATGTTGCCCAGTCAGCAGTTGGTTTTTGGCGGGATTTAACGACTAAAGCGGAAAAGGCTTTTTCTATCCGCGGGCCTAAATTTATGAATGTGCTGCAGCCGTGCCGTTTAGGTTGGGCTTACGACCCTTCCAAAACAGCTGAATTAGGCCGCCTGGCTGCTGATACCTGTATCTGGCCGCTTTATGAAGTTGAAAATGGAAAATACAAGTTAAGTTATAAGCCTAAAGAAAAAAAACCGGTAACTGAGTTTTTAAAGGTTCAGGACCGCTTCAGGCATTTGAAAAAGCCGGGTAATGAGGCTATTATTGAGTCTATCCAAAAAGAAACAGACCGCCGCTGGGAAGCCTTGCTCGCTAAATGTGAGCAATAAGGAGGATAAGCAATGAATAAAAAGCAATTAGCAGGAAAGGTGGCCGGGAAGATGAATATTACCAAAGCCAAAGCTGAAAGGATTATTGATTCAGCCCTGGGCTTTATTTCAGAAGCCTTGATCAAAGGTGAAAAAGTGCGGCTGGTTGGCTTTGGTAATTTTTTAGTCAGAACGCGCAAAGGCCGTGTTGGCCGCAATCCGCAAACTGGGGCGCAGATAACCATTGGCCAGTCAAAAGCTCCGGCCTTTGTACCTGGGATTAACCTGAAAAAGTCTATCAAAAGTAAATAGTCCCGCTGTTTACTAAACAAAAAATATATACATGGTAAAAGTAGACGAAGAACTACTTAAATTATTAGAAATTCTGCCAAAACGTGTTAAGCAAACCCTTCTTAAACACCCTGATATTAATTCCTTAATTGAAGTTGTTTTGGACCTGGGCAAAGCAGCTGAAGCCCGTTTTGAAAAGGAAGTTTTCTATGTTCCTGGTGATGCTGTGTCCCAGGAAGATATTGATGCAGTTGTTACAAGCGTGAGTGAGTTTACAACAGACAACCGCTCAGGCATCGAGCAGACGCTTCATCGTATTTCCTGCATGCGCAGCCGTATGGGCAGGGTGGTTGGCTTAACCTGCCGGGTGGGCCGCGCTATTTACGGGACAAACGATATTATCAGTGATGTGATTGAATCCGGCCAAAACATTCTTTTTATGGGGCCCCCTGGCATAGGTAAAACAACCAAGCTGCGCGAAGCTGCCCGCATTTTAAGCGATCAGTTCAATAAAAGGGTTGTGATTGTTGATACTTCAAATGAAATTGCCGGGGATGGAGACATTCCGCATCCTGGTATTGGCAAGGCGCGCCGCATGCAGGTGCCAACGCCTGAAAAACAGCATAAAATAATGATTGAAGCTGTTGAAAATCATATGCCGGAAGTTGTCATTGTTGACGAGATCGGTACAGAGGCAGAGGCCTCGGCCTGCCGCACTATTGCTGAGAGGGGAGTCCAGCTTATTGGCACGGCCCATGGCAATACTTTAGAAAATATTATCAGTAACCCAATTTTGTCAGATTTAGTTGGTGGTATTCAATCTGTCATCTTAGGCGACGAAGAGGCCAAACGCCGCCATACTCAAAAAGCGATTCTCGAACGCAAAGCTCCGCCCACCTTTGATATTGCCATAGAAATTGTTGAGCGGGATAAGTTTGCCATTTACCATGACGTGGCCAAGGCGGTTGATCAACAGCTCAGGGGCGCTGTGCCCAGGCCGGAAATCAGGGTGCGCACGGCTTCCGGCAAGATTGAAATTCAGCAAAAGCCCGATGAAATGCCTGAATTAACTGATGCGGAGCTGGAGAAGGCCAAAGCGGAAAAAGAAAGACAAGTTGTGAGGATATACCCCTTTGGTATAAACCGCGGTCATTTGGAAAGGGGATTGCGGGTCCTTCAGTTGCCGGCTGTTGTAGCTACTCATATAGATGAAACTGACATTGTTGTGACAACAAAATCAAAGGCAAAACCCGGCTCCAAGATCGTTAAAATTGCTGAAGAGCATAATATTCCCGTCCATGTTGTCAGAAAAAATGTTTCTTCCCAGATCATGAAGTTCTTAAAATATTATTTTCGGGTTGGCGGCACAGAGGAAATCGAAGAGGTAGCTTTGCGGGAAGTGGATGAGGCTCTGGAAGCGGCAAGAAGCACCCAGAAATCTGTTGATTTAAATCCTCAGAACGCTTATATTCGCCGTCTGCAGCACCAGAGAGTGGTTGAGGCTGGTTTACGGTCTGAGTCAGTAGGGGAAGAGCCAAAACGCAGGCTTAGGATTTATCCGGCTTAACTTTTTTTGTAGACCAGGTGTTTTTTCCAGTTTTTGTCGTCACTCTTTGGAAAATCAGATCGATAGTGCGCGCCGCGTGATTCTGGCCGGTCTAAAGCTGCCTGAGTAATAAGTTTGGCAAGCAGGGTTAGGTTTTTCAGTTCAATTTCTTCTTTTGCGGCCGGTTCAAAATCAAGTTTTCTGTCAACTTCATTGATCATCTTTTGCGCCTGGAGCAAACTTTCTTTTGACCTGACAATACTAACTTCCTTCCACATATTAGATTTAATTATCAATTTAAAACGTTGTAATTCTTTGTCTTTTAAATGTGCTTTTGTGATTTCGGATTTGGGATTTGTTTCGGATTTATGATTTCTGATTTCGGATCTTGCTGCTAAAGCGGCGCGATGTCCAAAAACTAAACCATCCAATAAAGAGTTAGAAGCTAGTCTGTTAGCGCCGTGAACACCCAGGGAGGCGCATTCTCCTGCGGCATAAAGATTGGCAATATTTGTTTTGCCGTCAACATCTGTTTTAATCCCGCCCATAAAGTAATGGGCGGACGGCGCCACCGGGATATTGTCTTTAGTAATGTCCAGGCCGCGCTCCAAACAAGTGTGGTAAATCACGGGGAAGCGCTTTTTAATTTTTTCCGCCCCAACTTTGACCAGGCTTAAGAAAACATGATCAGAATTGTTTTCTTTCATTTCCTTATAAATAGCCCGGGAAACAATATCACGAGGAGCAAGTTCGCCCTTCACGTCGTATTTTTGCATAAATCTTTCGCCCTTGGTATTCAAAAGCATGGCGCCTTCGCCGCGCACGGCTTCTGAAATCAAAAAACGTGGCAGGGCAATAATATCTTTTAGGTCTTCAAATTGCACCAATGAAGTAGGGTGGAACTGGACAAATTCCATATCCGTTACTGCGGCTCCTGCGCGATAAGCCATGGCAATGCCGTCGCCAGTGGCAACCTCAGGATTGGTTGTATATAAATAAACCTGGCCAAGTCCACCGGTTGTTATAATAGTTGAATTTGCGATAAAGGTTTCAGTTTTATTGCTTTTTAAATCAAGGGCGTTAACGCCAAGGCATTTGCCATTTTCAACAATCAAATCAATGCCAAGGGTATACTGATAAATATCTGCTAATTTTTCCGAAACGACTTTTGAGCCTAAAGTGCGCTGGATTTCTTCGCCAGTGGCATCGCCGGCGTGAAGAATTCTTCTTCTTTTATGCGCGCCTTCTAAAGCCAGGGCAAAACCGCCGCCAGCTTCTGTTTCCGCGCGGTCAAACCTGGCGCCCATTTCAATCAGCTCTTTGACCCGTTCAACGCCCTCTGTAACCAAAATTCTGACTGCTTTCTCGTCGCAAAGTCCCGCGCCGGCAGCAATCGTATCTTCAAAGTGGAATTGGGTTGAGTCCCTGATCTGGTCAATGGCCGCGGCAATGCCGCCCTGGGCTTTTTCCGTGGCGCCTTCGCCGGCTTTACCTTTGGTCAAAACTATCACTTTACCGTATTTGGCTGCTTCCATTGCCGCAGAAAGACCGGCAATGCCGCCGCCAATAATTAAATAATCACACTTTGTCATGGGGGAATTATACAACTATGTTGGCTGATTGACAAACAAATGGAGCGCTGTTAAACTGATTACCTATGTATGAAACCAGCGTAAAGGTTATTGAATTTATCAACATGAATCCATTGTTCAAGGGTTCCGCAGTGACGATTGCGGGGTTGCTGGCCTTACTTTTTTGCTATTGGATGAGAAAAAAATGGCACGAACCGTTCAAAGGCGGTTTTGGGGTGTTTGTAGCCCTATCTATTTTTATCACGCTTTATGGGCTTTATATTCTAATCTTTCGCCCGCAATGGTGGGCACTGCCGTATTAAACTTAAAACTCAAAATTTAAAACTTAAAATTAATGAGTTTATTATTTAAATAGTTATACATTAGTTTTAAGTTTTTCGATTTAAGTTTTCAGTTATTTACGTTGGGGGATCGTCTAACGGCAGGACAGCAGACTCTGACTCTGCTTGTGAGGGTTCGAATCCTTCTCCCCCAGTCCTTCGACTCGGCCTCGACAAGCTCGGCCTCGCTCAGGACAAGTTGCTCTTCCGAGTCGAAGGATGTCGAGCGAGCGTAGTGAGTCGAGACATGTCATGTTTTGGCTCGGAACATTCGCTCACCACTCTTGAAGTTAATTTTCCGTCTTGACCAAACCCCCTAAAATATGCGATAATTACGTAGTTTACGCGAAAAATTAAATAATTCTACGGTTGGGTTACGTCCCACCTGAGAGCTTGAAATCCTGGAGGTCAATATTAATGTTTAGAAGGCTTTTTGTCTCTTTTTTGATTCTAACTATATTAAATATAGTGTTATCCCCAACTTTTGCTACTACGGTTCCAGATATTGTTCAAATTAGGCAAATGCTTAGTGTGCAGTCAATGGAGCCAGATGATAGCCCATCGGTT
>JAHIUL010000045.1 GCA_018817195.1 Candidatus Margulisiibacteriota bacterium | reverse complement strand
GGGATTTGTCAGCCACTGGGCTTCGATATTTCCATAAGCAAGCTGTATCCGGGCTTTTTGGAGATGTTTAGAAGTATGATATTCTTCGGATTTGCCATTGCCATTAGATATGCTTTCTTTCTTAAGCTCTTCTTCAAGCTCTGCCAGAAGTATCTTAGCAGGACCAAAGTTTTTGGTCCAGACCAGTATCTCAGCCTGCTTGAGCCGCAGATCCTGGATTAAAAGTTTAAGGTTCTTATCCAGCCCTTTTTTCATAAAAATTTTCTTTATGTCTGCAAGCTGGCCGGTCTTTTGATTTGTAAGAAGCGCCTTTGCAACTTCTACCGCATCTCCAATTTTTTCTGGGTCAAGAATTCCTCCCAATTTTTTGAGGTCGGCTTTCACCTTTTTCATAACCTGGTCCGCGGTCAGGGCCGGCCCCTGGTAGGTGATGGTCATGATAAGGGCTAGGGCTTTTTCGAAATTGTCCTGGTTAACATAAATATCAATGAGGTTTTTGGCAACCCGGGCGCTGAGATAGGGATCTCTTTTCTCTTCAGGAAGGGAGACAATGATCTCAGCGGTTTTTTCAATTTTCTTGATAGCCACTTCATCATACTGGTCTATGCGCTGGGTAATTTCAGCTGAAGTTAAAAGATAATGGGCCATGAGCACGGGTTTTACCTTGAAGATCTTTTTGGCGGCAACTTCCTCGGCAAGCCATTTTTCAAATTTCTTTAAGGTAAACTTTCCGCTGAATTGCGCTATTGAAAAATAGCCCTCAAAATCTTTTATGATTTTTTTTGCCAGAAGATGTTCGTTGACAAAGAGGAAGCCGTCAGCGATCTTAAGGAAGAGGCCGGCTTTGGCGCGGTCTTTGATTTGGTAGGCCCCGATTTTAAAGTCAGTTTTTAGCAAATTATCTCTGAGTTTTTTAAGTTCGGGGATGCCGGCTTTTCTTTGGGCAACCAGGGCCTCAACAATGGACTCCAGGGCGCGTTCAAGCAGAAAAAGCTCATCTGATTTTTTTAGGATATTTTTAGCGAATTTAATTACATCATTTGCTTCGTTGAGAGCTTTTATTCCAGGGGTGAGGGTTTTTATGCGAAGGGCAACCTCTTTTAAGCCCAGCTCAACCTGGAGCTTGGCGTTTTTCAATATAGGGGAGCTGTCCAGGACCGCTTTAAAATCCGATTTAAATCCTTCGTAGTATTCTATGGCCTTCTCATAGTCTGCTCTCCAGTTAGCAATATCTGCCAGGCCGATCCTGGCAAAATAGTTTAAGGAGAGGCCGGTTGAGTCTTTGTAGACCGACAAAGCGTATTCATAATTCTCAATAGCTTTTTCGAAATTGTCTAAACTGAAATGAGCTTCAGCCCTGATCTGCAGGGCAGTGGCGAGCTCATAATCTTCGAAAACGCCGTTGTTTGGCCGCTTTTCCGGAGGGAAATTATGCGGGGTGGGGTTAAAATTGTTTCCACGTCGAGTGTTTTTAATCTGCTCATCCAGGATCTTGACAACTGCTCTTGGAATATCAAAATCGCTTTCATCCAGATAGAATTTTGCCAGCAATACTTTTGCCTGGGCCAGGCGAATTGAGCCGAGCAAAGATTTTACCGCGGGGGAGGGGTTATTTGGGTCAATGAGCGAGGCCAGGACTTTTTCTGCGTCGGCTACTTTTTTAACCTGGTCTTTAAAATTCGCGGCTTTTTTTCTTAAAATAGAACTAATCAGTGCTAATTTGCTTCTTACCACCCCTTCTCCGCGGACCAGGTGTTCATCGTCCTTATCGATTACCACTTCATTTATTAAATCAGTTGCCTTTTTTATGTTTTTGTCTTGCGCTAAAAAGATATCAGCCAGCAGGAGTTTGGCAGCTCCCAGGGTAGTGGAGCGCCAGAAATAGATTTTTTCTATCCATTTTGTGGGGTCCACTGCCTTCCATTTTGGATGCTCCTTTTTAATGCTTTCAATGACAGAAATTATAGTTTGGGTGATATTCTCCGCTTTTTGGAAATAACTTTGGGTTTGAGCAGTATCTGAAAACTGGGAGTGCAGTCCAAGCTTGTAATAAGCAGCCGCCTTCATCTGCTCTATGGAAAGGAGGTTCATGAGGTCGCCGTGAGCGTCTTTGAATTTTTTAACGCTCATGGATTTTTGTATGCCGTGTTTCTTGTAGAGCCAATTCAGTGAGCCCACTACTTTGGCTGGGGATTCAGCGTATTTGGCGACCAGGGATTGGGAAGCTTGTAATGATTTAAGGGCTTGATTAACTTTGGTCTCAAAATTTGGGTCGTTGTATTTAGTTTCGAACAAAATGAGCTGGGCCTTGAGCTTCTGCGCGGTGGCCATGTAGCGAAAGGTTTCTCTTTGCCGCATCTTGCCTCCGCCCCAGTAAGCCTTGAGGGTATCTATGTTATATCCCTGGGGTGGGATTCTCTTATAGATATAATCCGGAACTTTGATGGCTGTTTCAGATAATACTGCCTCAATTTTGGCTTTTAGATAAGAGATATCCTGGCTGGGTTTAAGATTGGGATCAGTTGCGCGCAGTTCAAACTGGGACATTAAACATTCCGCTTCCAGAAGGTCATCTCCCAGGGGCTGGATGAGGTTTTTATAGACCTGTGTTAAGAGTTCCATTTTTTCAGCATTGCTGAATTCGGTTTTGCCCGGGGGAAGATTTATTCCAAAGACCGGTTCGCCTGAATCATGTTTTAGATTGAGATATTTCTGGGAATAAGGATTGTCTATGTCATTAATAAGGATCAGAGCTACTTTTGCTCGCCAGAATTTTACGCGGGCGGTATTTGCGTAGGTGGCAAATCCTTGTTTGAATACGGCGTTTTGGACGGTGTCTTCCGACAGAGAACGGTAGCCAATTTCGCGGCCAATTAACCAGGCAATAACCGCGGTTTCATATATGGCATCAGGATCAAGAAAGTGGGCGTGTTTTTTGGCAAGGGTGCTCATAAGTTGGAGGTGGGC
>JAHIUL010000044.1 GCA_018817195.1 Candidatus Margulisiibacteriota bacterium | reverse complement strand
TTTAGCGTCAAAACCATAGGCTGCGGCGCAGGTAGCTACTCCAGCATTTTTGCCGGTTTCCACATCAATTGTCATGTCGCCGATAAAAAGCGTCTGCTGCCGCGACATCTTGTGTTTTTGCCTCAGCATATTAACGGTGAAGGGATCAGGCTTAAGTGGATAGCTGTTTTCCCCGCCGATTATATCGGAAAACAATTTGTCCAGTTTGCGGTTCTTAAGGATTATTGCTATAAAGTCATCATTTTTATTGGAGATGATTGACATGGTTTTGTTTTTAAGGGTTTTTAGCGTTTCTTCAACATGTGGGTAAAGCGGGATATGTTTTAATCTTTCACAGTAGAGCTTAAAATAGACCTCTTTGGCTTTATTTATTTCTTGTTCGTCTTCTGAACAAATTGAGCCGGCAACCAAGGCTCTTTCGCCATAGCCAACGTGTTTGTTAATTTCTTCGTGGCTCTTCTCCGGGTAGCCAAGTTTTTTCAGCATTTCAGCAATAGCTTCTACTGCTGGGGGAATAGAGTTGACCAGTGTGCCGTCGAAGTCAAAGATTAGGAGATCGAATTTGCTCATGTTTTTATTATAACATGGTATAATTTGAAGGAAAATGAAAAGAAAAACTAAAAAAAACCTGTTCAGATTATATGTAATAGTCAGTCTTGCCTTGATTATTGGCGGAAGCTATTACTTTTGGCAGAACTTTAATGCTAAACCTCAAGTTGTTAAACCTTTGACAGGTAGCAAAATTCAAGTTAAGTTATATTATTATAATCATTTACGTGATACTGCAAAAAGCTTAAGCCCAAAAATGTTATTCCCAGTGACGCGAAATATCCCAAAGACACCATCTCCAATACAGGATACAATTAAATTGTTGTTAAAAGGGAATTTAACAAAAGAGGAAAAGATTGAAGGATTCAGCACAGAATTTCCTCATCCAGGGTTTGAGTTAAAAAGCACTCATCTAAAAAATGGAATTTTAACCCTTCGCTTTAGTGAAGTTTTAGGTTTTACGTCAGGCGGGGCAGCGCGCATGGAATTAATAAGCGAGCAAATTATTAAAACCGCAAAGCAGTTTCCCAATGTAAAACAGGTAGAATTTGAGCCAGCCTATTTATTCCAACCCTAAGTCGGAGGAAGAAAAAATGAAGTTTAATATGGTTTATATTACAACCAAGGATAAGGAAGAGGCAAAGAAAATTGGAAAAACTCTGGTTGAAGAAAAATTAACTGCATGTGTAAATATTATTGATGGTATGGAATCAATTTATCGCTGGGAAGGGAAGATAGAAGAGGGAAGGGAAGCAATTTTAATTGCTAAAACAAAGCAGTCTTTAGTCAAAAAATTAACTGAGAGAGTCAAAGCCCTTCATAGTTATTCTTGCCCAGCAATTATTGCCTTGCCGATTGAATCAGGCAGCAGTGATTATTTAAAATGGATCGATAAAGAAACTAAATAGTCCTTATTCTGTTTTCTGCGCCCCATATCCAACTTTCTAAATTAAGGCTTGACAAACATTCTAAATAAGCATAATATGTACCTATTATGAAAATTACAAGAGCATCAGATTACGCGATCCGATTGTTGTCCCATCTGGCGGCCGGAGAAATACAGACGACAAGTGAGGAGTTGTCTGGCGAGTTGGGGATCCCATTAAACCATCTAGCAAAGTTAGTTCAGGTGCTGGGGCGGCGGGGGTTTTTGTTGACCAGAAAGGGGCGGGGCGGTGGTTTGCGCTTGGGGATTGATCCGAAAAAAGTAAATGTGGCCCAGGTGATTGAAGCAATCGAAGGGCCCATTGTTATCAGTGAATGTATCTTGAACCGTAAGGCGTGCAATTTTTCGAATAAGTGTAAGGCCCGGAAATGCTTGGGTGCCCTTAAACAAAAGATGTTTAATCTTTTGTCCGGGACATCTATAGCTGATCTTGCTCTACAATATAATTAGGGAAGGGAGGTGAACTAAATGATACTCGAGCAATTGAACAAGTTTTTGGAAAATAATCCCCAGGTGCAATGGCGGCAGGATGACGAAGGTAATCTTTATCTGCGGCATAGTCAGTTTGACGGAGAACATGAAAAAGTCAAGATCGAACCCGATGCCCTGGCCAAGATTACTCCAGAGAAATTGGAGCAGGTATTGATCGGCGGACGCAATGTTGAACACATTACCCGGGTAACTGGTTACTTTTCCCGTGTTTCCGGCTGGAATAAGGGTAAACGGGGTGAGCTGATGGATAGACAAAGAGTAGGTTTAGCTTGAAACATAAGGCCAAGTTGACTAGAATTATTAATAATGAAAGATTTAATTATTCTTGGAGCTGGGCCAGCGGGAATTACCGCGGCAGTTTATGCCGCGCGCAAAAGAATGGATTTTACTGTTATTTCTCTGGATATCGGCGGCCAGGCAGCCTGGTCAGGGGATATTGAAAATTATACAGGCTACCAATACATCACCGGTCCTGAGCTGGCGCAAAAATTTAAAGAACATCTGGATAAATATGAGTTTGATCTGCGCGAGGGCGTAAGTGTTAAAAAGGTTGAGAAACAGTCAGATGGCTTTAAGGTTATTTTGTCTGAAGGCGAGGCTTTATTGACCAAAACCTTAGTCATTGCTTCAGGTAAAAAACCAAGCCTGCTTGGTGTGCCTGGCGAGGGCAAATATAAAAATAAAGGCTTGGCCTACTGCGCCACTTGCGACGGGCCGCTGTTTGCCGGCAAGAATGTGGCAGTGATTGGCGGCGGCAACTCTGCTTTGGATGCTGCGCTGCAAATGACAAAGATCGCGGCAAAAGTTTATTTAATAAATATCAACAAAGAGCTGGCCGGCGACAAGATAATGAGAGAAAAAGTCCAAACAGCCAAAAATGTTGAAATATTAAATGAGACCAAGACGTTAGAGGTTTTAGGCGACAAATTTGTTAATGCCGTAAAAGTGGAAACAAAAGGCCAGGCCAGGGAAATTCCGGTTTCAGGGATTTTTGTGGAGATTGGATTGGTGCCCAATACCAGTTTTATAGATTTTGTAAATAAAAACGAGCAGCAAGAAATAATGATCAACTGCAAGGCAGAAACATCTGATCCAGCGGTTTTTGCCGCGGGTGATGTGACTGATGTGCCGGAAAAGCAGATCATAATTGCGGCTGGAGATGGGGCCAAGGCGTGCTTGTCAGCCTTTCGCTATCTG
>JAHIUL010000043.1 GCA_018817195.1 Candidatus Margulisiibacteriota bacterium | reverse complement strand
TCAAAATATTCTTCTGGCCTAAGGTTTTCTAAGGCAGATAGCGCAGCCTGATCAAAAGGAATAGGGGGAGGCAGGTTTTCTTTTTTCTCTTTTTGTTTGCTGTTTTGTCTTTTCTTGTAATATCCCAATAGCAAATAGCCAATACCTGCCAGAAGCAAAAGGATCAGCAGGATGAAAAGGAATGATCCCAGATCAAAAACATATAAAATACCTTTTATATCTCTTAATTGGTCAGCCATCAGTGTCTTATTCTCTTTTCCCTGATTTTAAAGAACCTGGTCAGCGGCACAGCGTATTCACCGTCAGTGCCTAATTCAAGGTGGTCGATCTTCAGCGAGCGAAAAAATTTTTGCAGCTGTTGAGTTTCTTGATACTTTTGATCCTGGTAAGCTTTGGTTAATTGATTGTCGTTCAGGTCAACTTGATAGACTTGGCCTGTTTCCGGATCTTCAAAATTAACCAGAGAGAGGGCAGGAAGTTCTTTTTCAAAAGGGTCTTTAATTACAATAGGAATAACATCATGGCGTTTGGATAAAACTCGGATGGGTTTTTGAAAATCATTAGCTAAGAAGTCTGATATGACTAATACAATAGCGCTTTTTTTGTTGACCCGGTTTAAATAACGTAAGGCAGAAGCCATATCTGTTTTTTTGCTTTCGCGTTTAAAGGAGAGAATTTCTCTAATTACTCGCAGGACATGACGTTTGCCTTTTTTGGGCGGGATATATTTTTCGATTTTGTCGGAAAACATCAGCAAGCCGACTAAATCATTATTCTTGATGGCAGAGAAGGCCAGGACCGCGGCAATTTCCGCGGCTGTTTCGTTTTTACTAAGTTTAACTGAGCCAAAATCCTGCGAAGCGCTTACGTCAACAGCTAAAATCAAACTTTGCTGGCGTTCTTCAATGAATTTCTTAACATAAGGCGAGCCCAGGCGGGCGCTGACATTCCAGTCAATCATGCGGATGTCATCGCCGGGATTATATTCCCTAACTTCGTGGAATTCGAGGCCCTGGCCCTTAAATACGCTGCGGTAGGCGCCGGCAAACAGGTCGTTAACAGCCTTGCGGGACCGGATCTCGATCTGTCTTATCTTTTTGTAAACAGATCGGTCCATAGTTTAAGGTACCTCGATTGCGTTAAAAACTTTTTGAATAATTGATTCTGGGGTTTGCTCTTCAGCCTCAGCTTCGTAAGTTAAAATAATCCTGTGGCGCAGAACATCCAGGCCGATTGATTTAATATCATCAGGAGTAACATAGCCGCGGCGGCGGGTAAAGGCATGGCCTTTGGCTGCGTGGGCTAAGTAAATTGAGGCGCGGGGAGAGGCGCCGTATTGGATCAAACTCTTGATATCGGATAATCCATAATCTTCTGGACTGCGGGTAGCATTAACCAGGTTAACGATATAATGTTTCAGTTTTTCATCAATGTAAATTTGATTAATTACTTCGCGTGTATCCATAATTTCATCAATGGTAGTGGCTTTGCTTAACACAGGATCTTTGCCAATTAAGGCGTGGTCAATAATTTTTAACTCTTCCTCTTTATGAGGGTAGGTAATTTTAACTTTAAAAATAAAGCGGTCAATGGCGGCTTCGGGCAGAGGATAAGTGCCTTCCTGTTCAATTGGGTTTTGCGTGGCCATAACCATAAAGGGCTCAGGCAGCTTATGAGTTTCTTTGCTGATCGTTACCTGGTGTTCCTGCATAGCTTCCAGCAGCGCGCTTTGTACTTTAGACGGCGCGCGGTTAATTTCATCTGCCAGCACCAGATTGGCAAAGATCGGTCCCTGGCGCGGAGTGAATTCTCCTGTTTTGGGATTTAAAATCATAGTGCCAATTAAGTCAGACGGCAGCAGGTCTGGGGTAAACTGGATGCGGCTGAATTTGGCATCAATAGCTGCGGCCATTGACCGGATAATTAATGTTTTAGCCAGGCCGGGCAGGCCTTCGACCAGCACATGGCCGTTGCACAGCAGGGCAATGATCAAGCGGTCAATAATTTCCTTTTGCCCGATAATTGTTTCAGACAGGGCTTTTTGAAGGTTGGGGACAAACTCACTTTTGCTCTTTACTTTTTCATCAATTACTTTTATTTCCTGGTCCATAGCAGACTCCTCCTTTAAAAATAATGATTTATATCCCTGCGGGGCAGACTAACTAAAGGCTATTTTGCTTTTTGCCGTCTTCAGCCACCGCTTCTTTAGCCAGGTTTAAATTAAATTCCGGGGTTTGGTCGATAGCAATGGAAATATCTTCCAGCGAACAATTAACTAATCGGCCCCCAGCTTTTCTGTCCTTGGTTATAAAATAAAAGTTATAACCTGACGGACTTACATTGTTCAATCCATTAGGCACCCTGAAGCCCAAAATTGTTCCCTTAATATTGTGAAATTCAAGTGAGGTTTGGTCTTTTAAAATCTTAGCTAGGGGAGAATAGGGCTTTCCCTGTTTAGCAAAATTTAATGTTTTGATATATTTGAACAAACCGTCAATTCTAATAGCTTGAAAGTTCTTTTTGTTTTGTACGGCGTTGTCCAAATATTTTTTTAGATGATGAAGATCCATAGCTTCATCAGTTACTATAAATTGGTCTGGTTGAAAGAACGTCATCATCATAAAGGGGGATTTTTGGTCAGAAGCAACAGAGTAAGCGCTGCCGTCAAGTTTGACCTGGTAAAAAGTTCCGTCCACCAAGATAATTTCACCGTCAAGTGAATCAGCCGCGCCAAAACCAAAATCGCCGTATTGGCTAAGATTGTTTATGGTTGTTTGGCCGTCAAATTCGCCCTGGCTAAAAGCCTGATAGCTGGCAAGCTGGAACAAAGTTTCATTGTTGTTGCTGGAAGGCGCGGGCAGCGATCCTGAAAGCATCAGGCCGTACAAAGTGATGCCGGCTATGGCTACACCAATTACTATTGCTCCTATGATATAAGCAATAATTCTCATAGTTGTTACCTATTATTATATCACAAAAAAGAGTCTTTTCTCGAAGTGATGGGCTATTTTCTTTCAACCGAGATAGTGCATTCTGTTACCAGGGCGGCTACAGCTCCTACCGCGGCTAAAAACGGCGCAATTACTGCTCCGATTACCCCGACAGTCAACGGCAGGGACAGGATTACGTTGCCCTGTTTGTTCTTGATCGTAATCTTGCGGATATTGCCTTCTTTTAATATCTGGCCCACTTTTTCCTTAAGGTCCTGGCCGCTTACTTTAAATTCTTCTTCTTTTTTCTTTTTCTTTACCATAATAATACCTCCTTATTTTAAATAGGAATCAAAAAACTCAACAGTTCTTTTCATAACTAGGGGCCAATGGTTGATGAATTCATGCTTGCCGTCTTTATAAGTGTAATACTTTATATTTTTATCCTTGGTTTTTAATGCTTTAACCAGTTTATCTGACCATTCTATAGGCACAGATTTATCAGCGGTTCCATGATGGAGCAGGATGGGGGATTTGATCTTATCTAAGAATGTATTGGCTGAAATATTATTCCAAAACTCTGGGTTAGCTTCTGGGGAGCCATAAAGAGCAATAATCTTTTGCGCCGTTTCCCTGGACCCATATTTTTGTTCCCTTCTTCCAGCGATCCAGCGGTGAAAATTATCACGGTAATCGCTGCTCATAGGCGCAAAAAGCACATAAGCCTTTATTAAATCAGGTTTAGTGACCATGATGCTTAAAGCAATGCCTCCGCCCAGAGAGTGGCCCAGCATGCCGATGTTATCCTTATCAAGAAATTCATATTTGGAATTTTTAACTGCGTAGGCCGCATTAATCACATCTTCAACATAACCAATATGCAGTTTTATTTGGTGGTTAGGGTCTTTATCAGAATCAGCGTGATTG
>JAHIUL010000042.1 GCA_018817195.1 Candidatus Margulisiibacteriota bacterium | reverse complement strand
TTAAAGCATCGTCTTTTTGATATTTCAGTAATTATCAGGCAGGGGTTGGTTTATTCGACCCTAACCTTATTGTTTGCCGGCTTTTATGTGGTGGCGGTTCTGGTAACCAACTATTTTTTTTCAAACTTAATCAGTGTTAATCCTTTATTAACCATGTTTTTAGTAGTGTTTGCTTCAGTTTTGATCTTCCAACCATTGCGCGAGTGGGTCCAGCAGATAATTGACCGGATATTTTTTGAAGGCGAGTATCGTTACCAGAAGACGATTGATAATTTGTCCTTGGAAAACAAGAAACTTTTCCAAAGCTTGCTTCAAGCCGACAAATTGGCAGCCCTGGGCACTTTGTCAGCTGGCATGGCGCACGAAATAAAAAATCCTTTAACTGCTATCAAGGGAATGACACAGGTTTTAAAAGACAATCTCACTGATCCGGAATTTATTAATAATTACCAGAATGTTGTTTTGCGCCAGACTGACCGGATTAATAATTTAGTTGAAAAACTTTTAAAATTTGGCCATCCGCAAAAGTTGGCGCTAAGCCATTATAAGCTGGAAAGCGTTATTAATGATGTTTTACATTTATTGGAAAGCCAATGTGAAAAGAAGAATGTAATTATTGAGAAGAAAATTTCAGCCTTACCTGATATTGAAGGCGATGCGGACCAGATTTCCCAGGTTGTTCTCAACTTATGTTTAAATGCTATTCAAGCAATGCCGGACGGAGGCAGGTTATCGCTTCTGGCTAATAGAGAAAAGCCAAACCGGGTTCAGCTGGAAGTTGAAGATACAGGCAGCGGTATTCCGGCTGACCGCTTGGGGCGGATTTTTGATCCGTTTTACAGTACAAAGGTTGATGGGATTGGCATGGGGCTAGCAGTTGCTTATCGGGTTGTTAAGGAACATCAGGGGGAGATCCAAGTCAAAAGTGAAGTTGGACAGGGCACAAGGTTTTCAATATGGTTGCCTATAAAGCTAAAGGCATAAGCTTAAAAACAGCGCCTTTTGCAGAAGCGGATAAGTTGGTTACAATTTTTACCCGCGAGCATGGTAAAATAAGAGCCATTGCCAAAGGTGCGCGGCGGGTGCCGTCGCGTTTTGGCGGACGGGTTGAGCCTTTTACTTACGCGGAATATTACATTGCCAAGGGCCGGTCGCTTGATATTGTGTCCCAATGCCAGGTGGTTGAGTCTTTCCTGGCTTTAAGGGAAAAAGCAGACACCCTTTATGCTGGTTTTTATATAATTAAACTGGTTAATTCCGGGACTGCGGAAGGCCAGCATTACCCGGAATTGTTTGACCTGACGCTTGAGTTTTTATTAAAATTAAAAGCCGGCGAAGACGGCCGGCAGACGGCCAAAGGATTTGAAAGGGAGTTTGTCAAATTGGAAGGTATTTTCCATGAGGGGATTGACCCTCATCACAGTTTAGGTCAACATTTGGAAAGGGATTTAAGTTCGTGGTAGAAGCCAACAGACAAAGTTTTGCCAAGGTCTTTTCCAACTGGAGATTTTTGCTTCTCTGGTTTGGCCAGTTAAACTCGCAGCTGGCTGACCGCATTTATGTTTATGTCTTGATGATCATTGCCTATAACTTGACCGGCGGGTCAAATCTTGGGGTTTCAGTTCCTCTTTTAGCTTTTGGTTTACCTTCTTTATTATTTGGGCCGCTGGCGGGTGTTTATGTTGACAGGTGGAACAGGAAATGGATTTTGACAATTACCTCAATTATCAGGGGCGCTTTGATTCTTTTAATTGTTCCGCTGATCAACCAGTCAATGATTTTGATTTTCCTGGTAAGTTTGTTGATTTATACGGCGATGCAGTTTTTTGCGCCTGCAGAAAGCGCCTCAATACCTGAATTAGTTGAAAAACATGATTTAATAGTTGCCAATTCACTTTTTATGATGACCTGGATGGGCGCTTCGGTTATTGGTTTTGGTCTAGGCGCGCCCCTAGTTAATTTTTTTGGCAATGAAGTGACTTTTGTGGTGGCAGCAATTCTATATTTTGTGGCAGCTGGGGCAGTATTTTTGATCCCCCTTAAGCCAAAGCCTCATAATGCAGAGCAGCCAGGAACAGTTCTTAAGCATTTAATGCTGGGCATTGAGTTTATCAGAAGAAACAGCATAGTGCGGTATTCTTTATTAAAACTTTTTGTGGCAACTTCGGCCATTGCAGTTATTTCTTTGCTAGCGATTTCTTATGCCAAAGATGTTTTAGAAATTGGCGCGAAGAATTTTGGTTATTTGATAATTGCCGTTGGCGTCGGCATGTTTATTGGTATGTGGATATTAGAGCGTTTACGCCGCTATGTTTCTATGGGCATGATTGTGATTGTCAGCTTTATTGTTTCCGGCCTAACCCTGGTTTACATTGGTACGATCAGCGACTTAAAGATTGCTTTGCTGTTAATCTCTATTTTAGGCATGGGTAATATTTTTATTACTTCTTCAATCCAAACCATTCTTCAGCAAAGGATTCCTCGCTTTATCCGCGGCCGGGTATTTGGAGTGCAGAACATGCTGATTAATTCTGCCTTTGTTTTTCCTGTGATCCTGGCTGGCATTATCGCAGATATGTATGGCGTCAGGTTTGCTTTAGAACTACTGGGCTGGCTGGTGGCCTTGACCGGGGTAGCGGGAATATTTTTGCCTAAGTTTCGAGCTGTATAAATGCCTAAAATCTGCAACTATTATGTAACTTCGCAATGCAATGATACCTGCGAATTTTGTCCTATCTGGCAGGATGAGGAATATAAAAAAATAGAAGAAAAACCTTTTGATTTAATAACACTTAAGCGTCATGGAGTCTCTATACTTAACATAACAGGGGGAGAGCCCCTACTTAGGGATGATTTGCCGCAGATTCTAAAACAGGCTAAGGAACTCGGATTTAAAACGCAATTAACAACAAATGGGCTGCTTTATTCGGAAAAACCAAGGTGGATTGATGGTTTGGTGGATAGGTTGTTTTTTTCGCTGGATTATCCTATGGCGGAAGCCCACGATCGGAGCCGCGGGATAGAATGTTTTCACGATGTAATTAAGGCAATTCAATTGGCCAAGGCTAATGGTGAGAAGCCAGTAATTAAATTCACCTTAACCCGTGACAGCGTGCTTTTTTTGCCGGAGATGCTTGATCTGGCAGAAAAATTAAATGTTTTTGTTTATTTAAATCCCGTTTATGACTTTTATAATACTCAGGGATTTGAGCAGGCCACAATTTCTCATATCAAGTATTACGGCAGGGACAAAAGGGTTTTGCTTAATTTGGCTGCTTTGGAATTTCTAAAAGATAACGGCAACAGGACAAACCTGCCGCGCTGCCGGGCAAAGCAAACAACCATAACTGTTTTACCAGATGGTAAAATAGTTTCACCTTGTTTTTTTAACCAGGCTGGCGTGCAGGGCAGGGAAGATATATGTTCTTCTTGCATGCGCTGGCCCTATATGCTACCATCTTTTGACGCTAAGCTTGATAAGTATTACTTGTTAAATAAATGGTCAGAATTCCTGAACAAACGAAAGGGGATGAAGTTATGAAAATCGCGATGGTTGTGCCGTATTTTTATCCGCACACTGGTGGGACAGAAAAATATGTAAAGGATCTTTCAATTGCTCTGCAGAATGAGGGACATGAAGTAACTGTTATTTCCACCAATTTGCCAGCAGACGCTAATGCGCCGGAAGAAGAGGTAATGAATGGGTTTAAGCTGATCCGTCTGCCGGCAAAAAATATGTTCAGTTATCTGCCGGTAACCGAAAAGAAGTTTGACCTCAAAATGCTTGATGGCTTTGATATTGTCCACGTGCATGTGCCTTCTTTTGGGTTTTTGCGCGAAATTGTCGGGAAGATCAAGCAGCCGGTTATCGTAACATACCATTGTGATGTAACTGTCTCTGAAAAATATTACGGTATACCTGTGCCTGGTGTTTTTATCAAAGGGGTTGAGCATGCGTCTAACATTTTTGCCCGCATGCTGCTGAAAAAAGCTGATATTGTTTATAATACAACAAAAACTTATGCTGAAACTTCGCCGGTTTTAAAACACATGAAAAATATTCGTCATATCCCGATTGGCATTTTTCATGACCATATTGATGAAATGCAGAAGAAATTAGGGCTGACTGAAAAAGACAAAAACCCAAGACAATTGCTTTGGTTAGGCAGAATGGCTGGGAATAAGGGTTGTGATTACATGGTCAAAGCCATGCCCAAGATTTTAACCAGGTTTCCTGATACAAAATTAGTTATTTGCGGCGATGGTGAAGAAAAGGCCCATATTAATGGCTTGATTGATAAGCTGGGCATCAGAAAATCAGTTGAAATGTACGGTATGGTCACCTTCGATAAACTGGTTGAGCTGTTTTATAAGTCATTGGTTTATGTTTTCCCTTCGATCAACCGTTTAGAAGCCTTTGGTATTGTTCAGTTAGAGGCTTTTGTTAACAATACTTGTGTTGTTGCTTCTGATATTCCTGGTCCAAATGCGGTGATGGATGTCGGCACAACTGGTCTACTTGTTCCAAAACAAGATCCTCAAGCCATTGCTGACGCAGTCATTCCATTACTAGCTAATCCGCAAAAAGCCATTGATATGGGTAAAGCTGGGCGGAAATTAGTTGAAACCAAATATGATTGGAAAACTATCTCAGCCCAGGTTTTAGCGCTTTACGAAGAAGCCAAGGCGAAGAAACGTTCTTAAATAGATTCTTTTCTTAATGCCTTCGCAACCATGTCAACTGTTGCGGCAGGATTCTTTGGATCGTGGTTTGGCAGATTAAAGCCTACTGCTCCTGGGTGACCACCGCCGTCAGAAATGGCTTTGGCTACTGGCCTAAAGTCTAACCCTTCTCCATTATTATAGGCTTTTAAACCACCGCGATAGACATTTTTCTTTGTGTCATAATACATAACTAAAACAATATCTGGTTTTTGTGTACTAAAACCAATTTGTTCCTCAACAGCTCTGCGCCAATTGGCATGATGATCTGTCAATTCTTCTTGGCTAACCGCTACCCAGGTCATTTTATAGCCATTGATTGAAGTTGTAACTGCTCTTTTAATAGCCTGGGCGCTTAAATCTTGATCAGCTGCAGTTAAAGCTCTCAGTGAAACATATGTTTCCTCTTTTGAGATGCCTGCTAGTCTTTCTAGTTGTTTAACTCTTGTTCTTGTTTCTGTTTTCACCATAAAATTCAGGTTTGTAGTATCATCAATTATTCCAGCTAGCAAGCACCTGGCCATGGATTGTGAAACTTGATCTTGTGGTAAGATAGAAAAAAGTAGTTCTGAAGCAGAAGAAACTTTTGCGCTGACTAATGACTTTTCAGCAGGGGCCATCAATTTTTCTCCAAGATGATGGTCAATATCTACGATATTTACCGTGCCAGATGCTTCTTCCAACATCTTTCTTACTGGTTCTTCCAGGCGATGAGAGCCGGGGGTGTCCAGAAGTATGACATCTTGATATGACTGGCCAGCAATTTCGTGGACTACTTCAAGGCCCTTTTTTTCAATAATTTTTTTAAATATATTAGGAATGAATGCCATTTCTTTCTCGGGTAAGAAAATCTTTGGCTCTTGACCTCTAGCTTTTTGATACAATGCCAGGGCAATAACTGCGCCTAGAGCATCACCATCAGGTCGTATATGAATAGCAAGCAACGGGGTTTGCGCTCTGTTTATGGTGCGTAGAAGATTGCTTCTAATTATTGCTGATGAGTTTTCTATTTTGTCTTGGGGTAATTTCCTGAGACGTAAAAATGCAATAGAACTACTAGTAGGTCTTCTTGTAATTAAACTTTGCAGCAGTACGGGCATTTTCTTTGTTCCTCCTAATGGGAATCTTCCACTAGATATATATCGTTAAATATTGGCTGAAATTTCACTTATGCTAGATATTGCATTGTGGTATAATTTTTCTATGAAGATTCTCGTTACTGGTGGCGCAGGCTTTATTGCCTCAAACGTTGTTGATGCTTATATTGAAGCAGGGCATGAGCTTGCTGTTCTAGATAATTTAAGTACTGGAAAAAGAGAAAATCTTAATCCCCAAGCAAAATTCTTTGAAGTTGATATTACTGATAAGGAAAAACTGGCTCACGTTGTTACTGAATTTGCTCCAGAAATCATAAATCACCACGCAGCGCAGATTGATGTGCGAAAATCTGTAGAAGATCCTGTTTATAACGCCAAAGTTAATGAGCTTGGGACGTTAAATCTCCTTGATGCCGCAGTTAAAGCCAAAGTTAAGAAAATAATTTTCTCATCTACTGGCGGAGCAATCTATGGTGAAGTGAAAAAAAAGAGCGGGGCGGATGAAAATCATCCGCAGGAGCCGATCTCCCCATATGCAATTACCAAAAGATCCGCGGAAATGTATCTTCATTCATACAAAATAAATTTTGGTTTAAACTATACCGTCCTTCGCTACGGCAATGTCTACGGCCCTCGTCAAGATCCCCTGGGAGAAGCTGGTGTAATTGCTATTTTTTGCGGTAAAATCATGGCTGGCGAGCAGCCGACTATTTATGGTGACGGCAATCAGTTGAGAGACTATGTTTATGTTGGGGACGTTGCGGAGGCTAACCTTTTGGCGCTTTCTCAAGGCGAAAATCAGATTTATAATATTGGAACAGGCAAGGGGAGCTCAGTTAATGACTTGTTTGCTTATTTGAAAGAGATATATAAATTTAATAATGAAGCAATTTATGCGCCAGCCAGGGCAGGCGAACTTTTTAGAAGTGTCTTGAATTGTAAAAAGATTGAAAAAGAACTTGGCTGGAAAGCAAAAACCAGCATTAAAAAAGGATTGAAGCTGACAGTTAAATGGGCCAAAAATAAATGAAGAAAAAAATCCTTTATTTATATTCAGATACTGGCGGCGGGCATCGCTCTGCAGCTACGGCAATTATGCGTGCTGTTGAACATGTGCATAAAGATAAATATCACCAGGAAATGATAGATGTTTTTGCCAGCTGTTCTGGGTTCTTAAACATTTTTGCCAAGCTTTATGGCCCAGTTATTAAATATTACCCTAAAATGTGGGGCCAGCTTTATTACTGGTTGGACGATGAGAAAAAACTGGAGCGCCTGGAAAAAATGTCAGGGCCTTTTATTTTGGAAGAGTTAACTAAGTTAATCCAGAATAAAATTCCTGAT
>JAHIUL010000041.1 GCA_018817195.1 Candidatus Margulisiibacteriota bacterium | reverse complement strand
TAGTTTGGCCTGTAATAGTGTGGTGCGTACCATGGTGGAGCATAAAAATAGTAGTTGGTTTGTCTGGCTGCTTCTTTGACCGCGGTATCAGCCAGTCCCTCGGCAACACTGATGGCGGCTTTGCCTGTTTCTTTTACAGCGGTTTTGGCGATTTCTCTTTTTGAGATTGGAGTTCTGTCCATGTCCTCACCAGCTGCTTGTCTTGCTTCAGTTTCAGCTTTAACGCTTTCAGCCATTGGCTCTTCTTTGTCAACTGTTTCGCCGCCGCGGCCCCAGCCTTTTTTAACTACTCCTCGGTCAGCCAAATATTTAGCGCCCTCATAAGCGAACATTGAAGCCATGCCAACGCCAAGTACCCAGGCAAAAGGGTTCATGCCGACCTCAAAACAGCCTTTTAGCGCAAATGAATTATCGCCGATCTGAGTATTGCGATTTGTCAGCTGATAGCTGCCTGCCAGATCAATACCAGGGTTTAAAGCCAGTCCGGCCGGGTTCCAGTAAGCAGCAAATGCATCGTCGGCAATGGCGGTAAAGGCGCCGCCCATGCCCATGGCGCGGGGGGCGAAAATAGCAAAAGCGCTGTTAGTTGTTAATGCCAGGATAATTAATAAACCTAATAGTTTTTTCATGTTTAGCTCCTTGTGAGTTTGGCAAATTTTAACAAAATAAACTTGTTATTACAAGGCTTGAATGTTAAAATCAATTCGAGGAGTTGATAAAAATGAGTATTTTTAATCGTGCCCGCGACATTATCATTCATCCTAAAGAAACCTGGCAGGTTATTAAGGATGAAACAGTTTCTAACAAGGATTTGTTTGTTAATTACGCCGCGCCCCTGGCTTTAATCCCGGCGGTTGCTTCATTAGTAAGTTTAACTCTTGTTGGCATCAGGCTGCCTGATGGGGCTGTTATCAGGGCGCCATTTATTGAAGCAGTAAGCGGTGGAGCAATTGGTTATGCCCTTCATTTAATTGCGCTTTTTCTTGGCGCCTGGGTGATTAAAATGCTGGCCCCGCTGTTTAAGGCTAAAGCTGATTTCAATTTAGCCTTAAAAGTTGTTGTTTTTTCCATGACGCCTGTTTGGGCGGTGGGAATTTTTTCTCTTGCGCCTGGTTTGAGTTTTTTGTCCCTGCTTGGTTTATACGGGATTTATCTGCTTTCCCTGGGCCTGGGCACTATACTGGAGACGCCGTCTAATAAGGTGGTCCTCTATACGATTTCTGTGATTTTGGTTTCATTTTTGATAAGTCTTTTGCTTTCTGTTTTAACAGTTGGATTGTTCTATGGCCCAATGTTTATGCGTATGATGGCCAGCTAGTTTCTGCATGCAAGTAGCAACTATAAAAGAACTTCTTGAACAAAGCGTCGCGAGCTTTAGCAAGCGCATTGCCTTCCAGATAAAAGATGGCTTTGATTACCGCAAATTAACCTACACTGATGTTGATCGGCTTATTAAAAAAGTTCAGGCCCAATTAACCTCTTTGGGTGTGGCAAAAGGGGATCGAGTCGCCTTAATTTCTGAAAATCGGCCGGAGTGGCCCATTGCCTATCTTGCTGTCACCTCCCTGGGCGCCATTGTTGTTCCGCTTGATGCCATGCTTAACAAAGAAGATATCCTGCCTTTAATAAATAATGCCGGCGTAAAGGCTGGCATTGTTTCCCAAAAATATATTGGCTATATAACTGCGACAGATATTGAAAACCAAAAGATTGTAATGGAGGATTTTGGCCAGTTGCCTGAGCTTGGAACAACTGAACAAGCAGAGGTCTATGCCAGCGATGTTGCATCAATTGTTTATACTTCCGGCACAACCGGCGTGCCCAAGGGAATAGTTTTGACGCATAAGAATATTGTTTCAAACGTTGTTTCAGTTGCTTCTTTATTTGATTTTGGACCAAAGGACAACTTCCTGTCAGTATTGCCTCTTCACCATGCTTTTGAGACGACCGCTGGATTTTTGGCGCCGTTTTCATTGGGCTGTAAAATTACTTATGCTGAAAGTTTAAAATCCTATGCTATTTTGAATAATATGCAAAAATCAAGCGTAACTGTTATGTGCGGTGTGCCGCTGCTTTATCAGTTATTTTATGATGGAATCATGAGGGAAGTTGAAGAAAAAAAGTTGGGTAAATTATTTTCACTGCTTTTCTTTCTATCAAAGTTTGTTAAGCACGTTATTGGGTTGAATATTGGCAAAGTGCTTTTTAAAATTATTCACAAAAAGTTTGGGGGCAATATCCGCTTTTTTGTTTCAGGCGGGGCGGCGCTTGATCCTGAATTAGCTCTTAATTTTGATTTAATGGGATTTA
>JAHIUL010000040.1 GCA_018817195.1 Candidatus Margulisiibacteriota bacterium | reverse complement strand
CCCAAACACCCCAGGAAAATATTGGCGGTCAACTCACCGGCAACATTAAGCTTAGTGGTAAAATTAAAAAATTATCCGGCCAGATAAACGGCAAAATTGCCAATGGTTTTTACAAAGACTTTGTTTTTGACGGCATCCGGGCAGAAGCCTTGCTCGAAGACAAAAAGCTGGCCATCAAAAGAATAGAATTGGCTAAGGACAACGGCAAACTTTCTATAACGGGGGATATGGACTTTGCCGGGTCACTCTCCCTTGAAGCAACTGCCCGCAGGATGCCGGCTGACATTCTCAAAATATTATTTGATAAAGATTTTGACGGCAGTTTTAATATGTCTGCTTCCTTTGAAGGTAGAACGGCCAACCCGGATTTTTCAGCTAACTTTGACGGTAAAAATATTTCCCTGGCCGGGCCAAGTTTTGATTCCTTTCTGCTCAAGATCAGCAAAAAGAGCGACCGCCTATTTATTCATGATCTTTCTCTGGCAAAAGGCGGTAAGCAATCAAGCTTAAAAGGCTATTTTGACCTTGAGCCCGACGGCAAAATAGATATTTCTGCCAACTTAAAAGACAGCGCACTCGGGCTGTTTAATCTTTTGACCAACGAAATAAGCTGGCTTGACGGCAAAGCCCGGGCTCGGGTAGCCATCGGGGGTTCGCGCAAGGCCCCGGCAATTAGCGGGGAAATTAGCCTGGAAGCGGCACGTTTATATGTCAAAGTTATTGACTCTGAGCTAACTAATGTTGCTGGTTCAGCTGTAATAGATGACGGCCGCCTGCGCTTGGCTAGTTTAAGCGGCATCTGGGAGGGAAAAACAACAAAAGATTACCGCAATGAGCTCAGCTTAAGCGGCACCCTGGAGCTTAATAGTCTTTTCGCTGAAAAATCCATGGTTTTGCTTGATTTAAGGCTGGCGCCATCTCATATCTATGCAAATTTAACCGATCTCTATTCAGGTGAACTAATAATTGAATCGGCCAGGCTGTTTGGGCCATATTATTTTGATCATAGCGGCGGCCCCAGCCTTTCGACAAAAGCGGAAATAACCAACTGCGTTATTACCATAGGCAAGAAAAACAAAAGCAACGGCAAGCCCCCACCCCTTTATCTTGATATCAATGCAAAACTTGGTAAGAACGTCTATGTTGTTATGGGCGATGTTTCAACTTTTGATTTTAGCAATGTTTTCATGAATCTAGAAGTAAACAGTGAAAGCCTTAAGATAACTGACACGTTAGCCACCCCTTCCCTGCTAGGCAAAATCTATCTTAAAAGAGGCACTGTAACCATCTTTAATCGCGAGTTTACTTTAATGTCCACCCAACAACAAGAAAATTACTATTCAGTTAATGCTGAGAAAATAAAAGAGAATACCGCCCTCTTCACCGGAGAAAAAGGCAAAGAGGGCATCATGCCCAAAGTAGAGCTTGCCGCGGTAGTTGAAGTAGACAATAAGGTAGAGGATGCGTCCGGCGAACTAGTAAATCGGCCGGTAACTATTATTTCTCAACTTGAAGGGGTGATTGGAGCAGAAGATAAGGAACGGGGACTCAAAATTTCCTTTGACAGCTTTGCCGATGACGGCAGCGGCACAAAAGCCGCCGCCTACAGCGACGAAGAAATAAAAGTGATGCTTTTGCCTGACTTTATCAAAGCCTTAACAGGCGTCAGCAAAGGGGATGAGGTTGAGGGCAACGTTGTAGTCGCCGATTATATCAGCAGCAGACTGCAAACCATAGTATTCCGCGGTGTGGAAAGAGACCTGGAACAAAGGTTAGGCCTTGAGAGTCTAACCCTTGAATACAATTTTGGCAAGGATATCAGGCAGGCTATGGGCGCAAATGAAACAAGAACATTTAAAGAAGAAAAACCAGACTGGCGTGTGGGTTTTGCCAAGGGCTTTTTTGACCGGCTCTACCTTGATGTAAAGTATTCTCAGCTTGATCAAGAAAGCGGCGGGGTTTATACAACTATAAACTATCAAATAACCTACAAATTAAGCCAAATCTGGTCTATAATATACTATCGAGAACCAATCAGCCTTCAGGAAATATCCACCGGATATCAAAAAATTACCCTTAAGGCTGGTTTTTCTTTTTGGTAGAAAAGGAAGGACAAATAAAATATGCACCTAAAACTAAAATTATTCATGCTGGCTCTTACATTTACGTTTCTTGCCCTGCCGGCAACCGCCCAAACCATCACAGGAGACTCAGCCACAATTGAAGTGCCGGCTACAATTTCTGAGATTGAAATACAAGGCAATTTATTTGTCTCAAACCGTGAAATTTTGGACGTTGTTTTTAGCCGTATCGGCGACAGCCTCCTTGAAGCAAAAATCCAAGGGGACGTTAAAGCTATTTACGCCATTGGTTATTTTGCTGACGTTAAGGCTACCTTTGAAGCTACCCCTGCCGGAACTAAAGTTACTTTTATCGTTGAAGAAAACCCTAAAATCAGCGACATTGTTGTGGAAGGCAACACGGTTTATTCAACGCCTGAAATCATTAACCTGATCTCTACTAAAAAGGACCAGATATTAAACTTCAAAACCCTGCAGGAAGACATTGACAAGATAAATTCCCTTTATAAAGATAATGATTATATTTTAGCAAGGGTAATTGACGTAGAAACCGATGAGGACACCCACATACTGCACATAAAAATTATTGAAGGCATTGTTGAGTCCATCACCCTTGACGGGAATACCAATACACAGGATTATGTAATTCTAAGAGAGCTTAACACAAAACCAGGCACAGTTTTAAACCAGGAAACCTTGAAGCGCGACCTGCGCCGTGTTTTTAACCTTGGCTTCTTTTCCGAGGTTTCGCCTAATTTTGAGCCGGGCAGTACCTCAGATAAAGTAATTCTTTTGCTTAAGATTAAAGAAACCCGCAGCAGCACCATTAACTTTGGCGGCGGCTACGGCGAACGAGAAGGCTGGTTTGGTTTTGTTGATTTATCAATCAACAACCTTTTTGGCACTGCCCAGGGATTAATGATTCGCGGACAGTCTGGCCAGGAACTTACAACCTACCAATTCAAATATACTAACCCCTGGTTTTTACCAGACACACTTGGCGACCGCAACTCCTTTACCTTTAGGAGATGGTATACCATTGGCCGCGATATTTATTTAACGGAACAGGATGCTGTTTACAATGGCTTTGACATGTCGCTGGGCAAACCATTTTTTGAGTATTGGAACATTGCCTGGTCAATTGGCAGTGAATTGGTTGAGCCTCGCGGCACATCTTCTTTTGAATCTTATCAATCTGACACAGTTGGCACTACTTTGTCTTATGATACTCGCGATTTTTGGTTAAATCCCACAGAAGGACAATTTTATTCGCTCTCCCTCAAACAAGGCTGGAAACATGCGGTTAGCGGAACAACAGCGTTCTTTAAGGTAGGCAGTGATATTAATCACTATTACCCAGTATTTGAAAATCAGGTTTTTGCCACTCACATGGGAGTTGGTATTGGCTTTGATGATGTGCCGCTTGGTGAGGAATATTGGGCTGGCGGGGCCAACACTGTTAGGGGCTACTACCCATCAGATGCTAAGCGAGGCAAACGCAAACTAATCTTTAATGCGGAATATAGGCTAAATTTCTCAGACCTTTTTCAGGGTGTTTTCTTCTATGATTGGGGCAATGCCTGGAACGAAGGAACCCCTGTTTTTTCTGATTTTATTGCCGGCTGGGGACCAGGCATAAGGATTAATACTCCGCTTGGGCCAATCCGCCTGGATTACGGCGTGCCAACGCACAAAACATTTGGCGAAGGCATTATGCATTTTTCTATTGGGCAGGCTTTTTAATTACGAATGCCGAACGAAGAAGCATTTAATATCTACCTAAAAGAACTTCTGGAATGGAACAAGAAGTTTAACTTAACTGCTATTACTGATCCTGAAGAAGTTAAGGTCAAACATTTTGAAGATTCTCTCTCAATCTTGCGAGCTATTCAATTGACACATGAATCAGTAGTAGATATCGGCAGCGGGGCGGGCTTTCCGGGTATTCCTCTCAAAATTAATTGTCCCGGCATCAAATTAACTCTGATTGAAGCCAAGGAAAAGAAGGTTAATTTTTTAAAACACATTGTTTCACTTTTGGAGCTTAATAATACAGAAATTCTCTGGGGCCGTTCCGAAGAATTGCTCAAACAAAAACAAAAAAAATTAAGAGAACATTTTGATGTTGCTTTGGCCCGAGCCATTGCGGAGCTCCCAATTTTAGTTGAATATGCCCTGCCCTTTGTAAAAATCGGCGGTATATTTATTGCCATGAAAAGCAAAGGGGTAGAAGCTGAAGTTAAAACCGCAGAAAAGGCAATTAAAACACTGGGTGGAAGATTAAAAAATATACAGGAAGTAAGGTTGCCGTCCTTGGAAATTCCGCGAGCCCTGGTTATTATAGAAAAAGTCTCAGTCACCCCTTCAAAATTTCCCCGCCGCCCGGGAATGGCCGCAAAAAAGCCGTTAGCCTAAACCAGGTAATCGCTAATAATAGTAAGGCAGTTGCTAACTCGGCAAAGCTGTTCCCTCTTGTATTGAGCACGCGAAACAAAGGGGCAAACAATAAAGAAATCAGTCTATCCCTAAAACAGCCAACAACCTGACATGTTTAGGCGTTGGCTGAAGTCTTGTGCTCTTAACCACGGCATCCAATTGCAAAGCTATTCTTTTTGCCATTATTTCCCCCTGCTTTCTTTACCGGGACAGTCCTCTTTGCTATAATATAGGTAATGTCTCCGAATAAATCCCTATATCGCATTGAAGATTTATCGATTTCAGCTTTTTCAAAAATTATTAGCAGGTGGTTTTAAATGTCAGTTGCTTATGCTGTTGTAAATCAAAAAGGCGGGGTTGGTAAAACCACCACCACCGTTAACTTGGCAGCTTATTTGGCAACTTTTGGTAAAAAAATTCTGCTTATAGATATTGACGCGCAAAGCAACGCCACTGTAGGCCTGGGGGTTGACCGTAAAACAATTGAAGATTGCCTATATAGCGTTTTGATTGAGGAACTGCCAATTGAAAATGCTATTTATAAAAGCCCCATCGCCAACCTTGATATCCTTCCCTCAACCCCGCGCTTAGCCGGGGCAGAAGTAGAATTGGTTTCCTTGGAACCCAGGGAAACCAGACTAAAAAAAGCACTGTCAACGGTTAAAGACAATTACGATATCGTTATTATTGACTGTCCGCCTTCCCTCTCACTTTTAACTGTTAACGCTCTGGCTTGCGCAGACGAAGTAATCATCCCTATCCAGTGCGAATACTACGCTTTAGAAGGCATAAGCCAGCTAACGCATACCCTGGAATTAGTCAGGGAAAGCCTTAATCCAGAGCTAAAAATCCGTGGTATAATCCTTACCATGTATGACCCACGCACATTACTTTCAGCCCAGGTTGCCGAAGAAACCCGCAAATATTTTGGCAGCAAGGTTTTCAAGACTGTTATTCCCAGGAATATTCGCCTGGCTGAAGCGCCCAGTTTTGGGCAACCGATAATTTTTTATGACCCAGGATCAAAAGGCGCAGAAGCCTATGAAAATCTATGCCGGGAGGTGTTAGATGATGTCCAATTCTAAAAGAGGCTTGGGTAAAGGTCTAAATGCACTGATCCCCCAGGGTAAAGTCTTTATGGGCGGCCGGTCAATCATCAATGTTGAAATCACCAAGGTGATTCCCAACCCGCGCCAGCCACGCACCACGTTTGATAAAGAACAAATTAAAGAATTAGCCGCCTCAATCAAAGAACATGGCATCATTGAACCGATTTTAACCAGGATGCGAGAGGGAAAATATGAACTTATTGCTGGAGAACGGCGCCTGCGTGCGGCTAGGGTAGCCGGCTTAAGCATTGTGCCTTCAATTGTTAAAGATTTTAGCGATGAGCAATCATTGGAAATTTCATTAATCGAAAATCTGCAGCGCGAGGACCTCAATCCCTTGGACGAAGCAGAAGGCTACGCCCGCCTGATAAAAGAATTTAAGATGACGCAGGAGCAAGTGGCAAAAAGAGTG
>JAHIUL010000039.1 GCA_018817195.1 Candidatus Margulisiibacteriota bacterium | reverse complement strand
TAAGCAGGTGCCCCAAAATGTTCTTCCAGGAATTTAGTGGTGGCTTCTCCGCGGCGAAAAGCTTCGTTACGCAAAACCTTTAGGTGAAAAGGAATAGTGGTGTGGATGCCGTCAATCACATACTCATCCAAGGCCCTTTCCATACGATTGATCGCGGTCATCCTATCTTTGCCCCAGGTAATAATCTTAGAGACCAAAGAATCATAATGAGGTTGAACAATATAACCCGGGTAGGCATGGCTATCAACCCTTACCCCAAGACCGCCTGGGGCCAAATAAGCTTTAATTTCTCCCGGCGACGGCATAAAATTTCTTTCGTAATTTTCCGCGTTAATGCGGCATTCAATGGCATGGCCATAGAATTTAACATCGCCTTGACGGATATGAAGTTTTTCACCGGCAGCAATGGCAATTTGTTCACGGATAATATCAATTTTAGTAATCATTTCAGTCACAGGATGCTCAACCTGAACACGTGTGTTCATTTCCATAAAATAAAACTTGCCATGCTTATCATAAAGGAACTCAATTGTGCCGGCGCTGTGGTACCTGACAGATTTGGCCGCTTTAACAGCTGCGTCGCCTAATTTTCTGCGAGTGCGGTCATCAACTACGGGCGACAAACTTTCCTCAACCAATTTTTGATGACGGCGCTGGATTGAACAATCACGCTCCCCTAAATGGATAATATTGCCGTGTTTATCAGCCAAAATCTGGACTTCAATATGCCGAGGATCTTCAATATACTTTTCAATATAAACTGCACCATTGCCAAAACAAGCCTCAGCTTCAGATTGGGCTGTTCTCATTAAATTTTTAAAAGTTTCTTTATCCCAGCAAACCCGAAGTCCCCTTCCGCCCCCGCCTGCAGTAGCTTTAATCGCCACTGGAAAACCGATCTTCTCTGCTATTCTTAAAGCTTCATTTTCATCTGAGATGATACCATCAGACCCAGGCACAACCGGCACTCCGGCACGTGATACTGTTTCCCTGGCAGTAGCCTTGTCACCCATCTTTTGCATGGCTTCAATATGAGGGCCAATAAAGGTAATTTTACTTGCTTCACAAATCTCTACAAACTTAGCGTTTTCCGCCAAAAAGCCATAACCAGGATGGATCGCATCAACACCCGCAACTTCGGCTACGCTCATAATAGAAGGAATGTTTAGATAACTTTTGTTGGGGGCTGCTGGGCCAATACAATAGGCTTCGTCAGCCACTTTTACATGAAGTGAGTCACGGTCAGCTTCGGAGTAAACAGCCACAGTTTTGATGCCCATTTCCTTGGCCGCCCGGATTATCCGCAGCGCAATCTCACCGCGATTAGCAATCAAAATCTTTTTAAACATAAACTCCCCTGTAAGAGGAATGGGTATACTAGCATAAATTAGCTAACTTGACCACTAAATGTGGCAAATAGCAGCATAACAGTTAACAATATCAACACCAACGCCGTAGATCCAGCCACTAGGTTATTAAACTTCGAGTTAACATAATGTCCCATCAGGCGCTTGTTGTTAACTAAAAGCAACATAAATATCAAAATAAAGGGAAATAGAATTCCGTTAGTTGTTTGGGAGAAAACCATTACATTAATGAGGTTAAGATTTGGCAGCAGAACAACTGCACCACCAACTACAATCAAAAAAGTATATAAAGCAAAGAAAATCGGCGCCTCAGAAAACTTTTTGCTAATACCATTTTCCCAACCAAAGGCTTCGCAAATCGCATAAGAGGAGGATAAGGGTAGAATTGATGCGCCTAAAGTTGACGAAGCAAATAAACCTAAGCCAAAGAGAATAAACGCGTAATTGCCGGCAAATGGTCTAAGGGCCAAAGCTGCTTCCTTGGCATCGTGAACTATTATTCCCTGAGGATGTAGTACAGTAGCGCAGGCGACTATAATGAAAAAGGCAATTACAACCGCAACAACAGAACCGATAATTACGTCCCATTTTTGGTAGCCATATTCTTTTATTTGCGTGCCTTTTTCAACCACAGACGACTGCAGATAAAACTGCATCCAGGGGGTTACAGTTGTGCCAATCATGGCAATTGAAACCAAAATAAAATTTAAATCCAAAGAAAAATGAGGAGTAGCGGTTTGTTGAAAAACAAAACCCCAATCTGGTTTGGCCAAAAACCCAGAAAAGATATAAGCAAAATAAATCAAACACATGGCAATAAATATGCGTTCAACTCCCTTGTAACTGCCGCGGGTCATTAAAAACCAGATCAATAAAACCATTGTTGGCACAGAAAAATATCGAGTAATCCCAAAGATTTCTAAACTTGCTGCAATACCGGCAAACTCTGAAATAGTTACTGCAATGTTGGCAACCAAGAGGATTAACATGGCAAAAAATGTCCAGCGTAGTCCAAATTCTTCGCGGATAAGGTCTGATAGGCCCTTGCCTGTGACAACCCCCATGCGCGCGCACATTTCCTGGATAACAATCAAAGAAATTCCAACGAGAACAAGCATCCAAAGCATATGGTAGCCAAAGCGGGCGCCAACTATTGAGTAAGTAGCAGTACCGCCTGCATCATTGCCAGCCAGGGCAGAAATAATGCCCGGTCCTAAAACAGCTAAAAATATCCAAAGTCTTGAAATACGCATGGTCCATTACCCCAACATATGCCTTATCCTACGCGACACTGGCGGCAAGATAAAATCAATTACGTCATCTACTGTAACAATACCTAAAATTTTGTTTTCTTTGTCAATAACTGGAACAGCCAGCAAATTATATTTGGAAATTACTTCAGCCACATTTTTCTGGTCCATTTCTGGCTCAACCGTAATTAGGTCTTTTTCCATTATCTGAGAGATAATAGTTTCTGGAGCTGAAACAATCAACTCTCTAACTGTTAAAACACCAACTAATTTATCTGATTCTTCCTTAATATAGATATAATAAATAGTTTCTGCATTGGGAGCCATTTGACGGATATGATCAATAGTTTGTTGGATAGTCATATTTGGCAGAACTGCAATATACTCTGTCGTCATTAAACCACCGGCTGTTTCCTCTGGGTGAGACATTAATTTCCTAACTTCTGCCGCTCTCTTTGGTTTCATTAAACGAATAAATTCCTCTGCTCTTTCTTGCGGCAAATCACCCAAAACATCAGCCACTTCATCTAAAGGCATTTTTGATATAACACCCATTGCTTTTTTTGTATCAACAGTCATCAATAACAACGCTTGAATCTTAGGTTCTAACTCATGCAATGATTCTGCGGCAGTTTTTTCAGACAAAGAAGTAAAAATAGCAGTTTTTTCTTCGGAGTGCACTTGACTGATAACATTAGCAATATCAGCGGGATGCATTTCTGACAAATGCTTCTTTGGCACAGTTATCATGCCGCGCGTTCTGCCTGTTTTTAATTGTTCAACATGGTCCCAACCAATCAAAATATCCGGCACTTTTTTACCAAAAATATTGAAAATAAAAGTAAACAACGGCAGCACTCGCAGTCTTCTCAGCAACCCGCGAAAACCAACGTCAGCAGCAATTAAGCGAACATCCTGGTCAACTTTTGCCAGCTTAAGATCGTTAACACGGATAACCCTGGCACCCTCTGTATCAACAATCTGCTTATCCAGTAAATCTCGACGGAGAAGCAGCTCATCATGCCGCAATTTAGTGTAGACAATCCGATCCTTAACAGTACGCGTAGCTACAAACTGCTTGCCGATTAAGTCAATTTCCGCCATTAAAATAACCTGGCAGCCATTTTTACAGCCATAAACCTTAACTAAAAGGCCGGTTATTTTAGGAAAAACATCGCCAACTGTGAGGATAAAATCGCGCACCTCACCTACCGGCTCCTGAAGACGATCAACAACCGGTACCTTTTTAAGGTCAGATATAAACATTTCTGAAAAAAGTACCATAGCAACATTATTTTAGCACAAAGACAACAAAAATAGCTAGGTGGGATATGCGATATGTGAGATGGGAGATGAGAGAAACTAATTCAGAATAAACATCTTACCAGGCAGTTGCCGCACAACCTTTTTAACTTCTAACATCATGAGCAGACTTAATACTTGAGGCGTAGAAAATTCCGTTTCTATTGAAATACTATCAATATGTCTTGGTTCAATTGATAAAATTGAGATTATCTTCTGCTCTTCCTCAGATAACTCCGCAACATTTATACCTTCATTTGACATTTTTAATTTGTCATTTGACATTCTTTCCGGAACAATCATATTCAATTCTTCAAGAATATCCTCAACTCCCTCAACCAACTTAGCTCCCTGCTTAATCAGCCAATGCGGCCCGCGTGATAATTCAGACTCAATATTTCCAGGAATAGCAAAAACTTCCCTGCCCTGATCAAGGGCTAATTTAGCAGTTATCATTGCCCCGCTTTTATAGCCGCCTTCAATAACAATTGTGCCGAGTGATAATCCCGAAATAATCCTGTTTCTTTGCGGAAAGGTCCATCCTTCAGGTTCAGTCCCAGGTGGAAATTCAGAAACAATTGCTCCAGATTGTTTAATCCTCTCCATTAAGCCCTTATTCCTAGGTGGATAACAAACATCAATGCCGCAGCCTAGAACTGCAATTGTCCTGCCTCCTGCTTCCAACGCTCCCTCATGAGCGGCTGTATCAATTCCCAGTGCCATACCAGAAACAATAGTTAACCCTAAACTAGATAATTCTCGTGCTAAATCCCTGGCAACTTTCTTGCCATAATGCGATGCCCGTCGCGTGCCAACAATGGCAATAGCCTTTTCATCTTTTGGCAATAAACAACTTGATTGATAAAGAATTGATGGTGGGTCAAAAATATTTTTTAAGCTTTTTGGGTAATTCTTATCATCTAGGGTCGAAATTTTAATATCATCAGAAAAACTAACTTCTTCAAAAGCTATATCCCTAGCATCGAGTATCAAGCTAGCGATTTTCTCTGATATGCCAATCTCCGATATCTGCTCTCTCTCTGCTTCCCAAATCGCGTCAATTGAGCCGAAGTGGTCCCAGAGTTTTTTGATACCGCGATTGCCGAGGTCTGGAATTTTATTTAGAGTTAGC
>JAHIUL010000038.1 GCA_018817195.1 Candidatus Margulisiibacteriota bacterium | reverse complement strand
TTGGCGCGTAACCACCCACATCATCTATTACAAGTGAGTCGATTATGATTTGTTTTTGTGCTGGGCTAATTCCACCTACTGCCATTTTTAATCTCTCCTTTATGCTTTTATTGACATTTCCCTTGTGCTTTCATAAGTTTTTGTTGGATTGCTGGAAACTTGCTACAGGCTGGCAATTGTGGTTTTTTCGGAGCTTGGGCTGTTTTTGGCGCTGGTTTTCCTTGTTTCTTTCCTCCGCCTTTGCGCGCAACCCACTCAGTCACTTCAAAAGTGACCGGCAAAGTAGTGGTTTCTACCTTTTCTCCTGATTTCCACGTAACTAAGATTGGTTTCGCGCCAACCGCTTCATTTTTGGGAATGGATAGTTTACCTGTTATTGCCGCACCATTAACTTTGATTTCTTGAGCTGTCATTCCTCCAACAACGACTGTCATAATCTGGACATCCGCAGGAATAGCTGTTTCAGCTGCAATTGTGAAACTAACATTCGTTCTCTGTTTTCCCGAAGCGGGGGCAATAGAAAGAAATTTAACCGTCGGAGCTTCAACTTTGGCGGGTTCAATGGTAATCGCACCTTTTAAAGTAACATCTTCGCACAGAACATCATTGAGAGTGGCATTGGGATTGGCTGGATGAGCCAGAGTGAAAACAGACTGGCATTGCTTTACAGTTACATCGCAGGGAACTGGGTTTTCCCCTTCGACTTCCGCAACATCAACCGTCTTTTTGATGGTTTGCTGATTATTGGCAGATTGAACGTCAGCAGGAGTGTTAATATCAGGCGCAACTTCGTTGCAGGAGAATAAAATATCAAGGCTTTCTTTCTTGGTCGGAAGATTATTTCCAACAATTGTAACTTCCTTGCCTATAGAGCCTTCCGCCATCTTTGCGGGAGAAACACTGGTGATAATCGCCAGGGAATTCTGGGCGATTTTTTTAACCTTTGCTGGAGTTATGCCTTTCAGGGCGGTAATTGTTGGTGGCTGTCCGCTTGGGTATTTGTTGCAAAATAAATCGTATGAGCCTTGTCCAACAACAATAAGGTCGTAAAGAGTGTCAGCCCCGTGTTTCGCTGCGATTTCCTTGGCAAGAGCGGCAATAGCTCTTTCCTTGGCTGAGGCATTTAGTTTGGGGAAGGATTCATCTTCCTTCATATACTTTTCGATGACCCTTTTGGCGACTGCTAACTGAACATTCTCATCGGAGAAGCTTATTTGTTCAAGCTTGGTAGTGCAGATATTTTTGTGGCCTAATTCATCATAAATAGCGTGGAGATCTTGTTCCTCCAGCATAATGGAGTTATTTGAGGTTACTTGTTCTTCTTTTGCTTCTGCAATTGCTTCGTCGGGTTCAATCCTGCCAGTACAGGCTGCCAGACCTGCTGGATTACCAAGATTTCCACTGGCTTGAACATTATCAAAGAGACCCACTTCCTTTTTGGGAGCAGGCATTGTTTCTGCTAACTTAAAACATTCTTTGGATGAACTGACCGGGAAAGACACTCCGTTGATATAACACATTCCGCTCATCTTTTTTCCTCCTAGTTTTTAAGTGATTCTGGTGATTTCTAAAAGATCACGGTGATGGTTACCGTAATCCTTCCTTATATATATCGACAACTTTTGCGGAAAATTTCACTATTTTTAAAGATTAATTATGAAACTTTGCTGTTGTCTTACAGTTATTTATCGGTAGATTGTTTGGGAAATTTCACTTTATTTGGGAATAAGGCTATAAAGGCAAACAGGGGATGCAATGGAACAAAGGCAGCAGGGGATCAAGGCTAAAAAGAAAATAGGGCTAATACGGCAGCCTTGCTAGCCTTTTAAACCTGTTAGCCTTTTTGCCTTATTGCCATTTTACTCTTGTTTGCCTTGAATGCCTTTATAGCCTTTTCTGGCACAGCAAAACATAAAAAAAGAAGCGCTTTTCAGCGCCCCTTTAATTTTGTTTATCAGCTGACGATTAGTAAATCGCAGCTCGTTTGCTAGGTCGGGTAGGGACATACTCCCTGCGGAAACCCTTTTCCCAGCTGTAAAGGTCTTCTATTTCTTTGCCAGCTAAGCTGGTCTTTGACAGCATCTCAACAGACTCTGAGCGGGCCAATTGGTCATCAGGCTGCAGCCTGTTGCGGTCAATGTAGCTGAGCATGCCCGCTTCTTTGGCGGCCTGGATATACTTGGCTGACCAGTGGCTGGTTGGCACGTCCCAATATGGCTTTTCATAAACCTGGGCCAAGCGCAGGTTGTCAAAACGGGCCAGCACTGTGATGCCTTCGGCTTTGGTTATCTGGTTGTTTGGCCTGAAGGTCTTGTCAGGGTAGCCCTTGATCAAACCAGCCATGTAAGCAGCTTCAACGTATTTGGCGGCCCAAAAACTTGGGGTAACATCTTTGAATATCTGCCTGGCCTGGCGATCCGGCAGCTTGATGCCTTTGGCGCGGACCATCAGGGTAGCTAGCTCAGCGCGAGTCAGCGACTGTTCGGGCTTAAAAGTGCCGTCTGGATAACCATTAACTAAACCAACGGTGCCGGTGTTTTCAATCGGGGTCCTGGCCCAGTAGCCGTCAGGAACGTCAGCAAACTGAACTAATCTAAGAACACGGACCTGGGCGCTGTCATAAGCGCCGCTTGAATCTTCTGCTTCAACCACAATCAGCTTTTTGCCGATGGCGTCAACTGGAACTTCAGAAGAGAAACTGTTGTCAGGTTTAACAGGAATGGTCACTCCGTTAACTTTAACATTGATCGGTCCGGCTGGAGCGTCATCTGTGCCTTCAGTAACTTCAACTTTTCCGGAGATGTTTACATAATCATCATGGATAATCTTTTTGTCTTCTGTACCGGTCAACTTAACTGCGAGTGAACGCTTGACGCTTTCACCCAGGTAGCCGAGCGAGAAGAAATGGGTCGCGTTATCCTGGATGCCGTTGTAAGGATGGTAAGCATAGTTGAACTCAATGCCTGAGAAGCGGATGCCAAGGCCAGCTGTTAATTCGCTGTTATCTGACCCCAGCCTTAAAGCCAGATTTGAACTTGGCCAGAACTCAAGTCCCAGGTGAGGCACATTGGTGCCGTCATTGTTAACGTCATAATCAACGTTTGCATACAGCTTTCTTACGTTATGAACTGTGTAAGAAGCGCCTTCGCGGCCGATCAGCGCGCATTTGATCCCGACTTTTAGGGTAGGGGGAATAACATCGCTGACACCGTCATTTTTGGTGATAGTTCCGCCAATTGCGTTATGGTAGTTAGCGCCAATTGTTAAAAAGTCATTAGCCGGGTAAAGCACGCCAAGGTCCGCGCTGTAACCTGTGCCTGAAGCAGCGGTTAAAGCATCATGGCCTGTGCCGCCGGTGCTGAAATATTTTAAACTGCCGCCAACCAAAAGAGGCGTGTTTAGGTTGGTTAACATTGGGATCTTATTTAACGGGGTACCGTAAGAAAGGAACAATACAGTATTTCCC
>JAHIUL010000037.1 GCA_018817195.1 Candidatus Margulisiibacteriota bacterium | reverse complement strand
TGTCTGGTACGGGGGTATTGAAATTGTTAATGGCAACTTAACTCTGCCACAATTAATTTCTTTTGCTACAGCTTTGGGTATTATGACTGATCCAGGCAACACTTTGAGCAAGGGCTACAGCATCCTGCAGCAAGGCATGGCTTCAGTTAAAAGGATTTTTGAGGTCACTGATATCCAGCCAACTATTAAAGATGAAAAAGACGCAGCAGATTTAGAAGAGATCAATGGTAAGGTTGAGTTCCAGGATGTTTCTTTTGCGTATGAAAATGAAGAAATCTTAAGAGGCATCAACCTCAGCGTTAATCCTGGCGAAATTGTTGCCTTAGTAGGACGCACTGGAGCAGGTAAAAGCACCTTAATGAGTTTACTCTTAAGATTTTATGATCCGGGCTCAGGCAGAATTTTAGTTGATAATCACAACCTGCGCAAAATTAAGGTTGAAAGTTTACGCAAACATATCGCGGTTGTGCCTCAGGAAATTACGCTCTTCCGGGGGACAATCAAAGAAAACATCGCTTACGGCAAACCAGGCGCAAAAGATTTTGAAGTAATTGCCGCAGCTAAGCTGGCCAATGCCCATGATTTTATCATGAGTTTACCTGAAAAATATAATTCCCAGGTGGGTGAACGCGGCACCAGTCTTTCTGGAGGAGAAAGACAACGCGTGGCCATTGCCCGGGCAATTTTAAGAAACCCAAAAATTCTTATTTTAGACGAAGCAACTTCGTCCCTTGACGCAGAAACTGAGTCTTTAATAAGAGAAGCGCTCGACCGGTTAATGCGCGATCGCACAACTTTTATTATTGCCCACCGTTTATACACAGTGGAAAAAGCTGACCGTATTATTGTAATTGATAACGGCAAAATTGTTGAAGCCGGCTCGCACAAAGAACTTTTAGAAAAGAACGGCTTATATAAGCGCTTATACGAAATCCAGTTTCAAAATAAATAATCGTGATTATTCTGCTTAAACTAATACAATTTATTTTTAGAATTATTTTCTTTTTGCCGGCAGCAATGGCTCTAACAATTATGTATTGTTTTGCCTGGTTTATTCAATTAATCACCAGGCTTTCCAGGTATAAAAAGACCGTGGCCAAAAATATAAGCCTTGTCCTCCCAGAATCCAATGCAAATAAAACAGCTGATAATTTAATTAAAAACACTAGTTATTCCCTATTAGAAGTCCTGTGTATTCCCTTTTGGAGAAAAAAACATTTTGCAAAGATAATCATCTGGCAGGGCTTAGAAAATATTAAACCGGATAAGGGCGCTATTATTTTAACTATCCACGCGGGCAACTACGAAATTATGCCTACAGCTTTAGCTTATAAAGGCTTTAAAATGAACACTGTGCTGCGCGCGACTGATGATCCGGTATTTAAGATTATCAACAAAAGCCGGGCCACAGGCCGGGTTAAACTCATTAATATATTAGAAGACGATATGTACAAAGAATCCATCAAAGCTGTAGAACAAAACGAATTGGTTTTTCTTTTGGCAGACACAGGCGCTTTAGAAAGCCGGCATGAAATGGTTGATTTTCTTGGCCGCAAAGTTGCCGCTGCCACCGGCTGGCTTACCCTGGCCCAGCGCACCGGCTGTCCGGTTATCCCGGCGATTGCTGTTAGAGCCGGCAAAAAGATCGTGATGACTTTTTATCCGGCGCTGGAAGTTACCAAAGAAACCAGGGAATCTGCCAAGCAAACTGCCCTGGAAATATTTGAGGGTTTTGTTAAGCAAAATCCCGACCAATGGGCAATGTTTTTGAATGAATTTGAAACGAAAAGAATGATTGAGGGTTAACATGCCCTCACCCCCTCTTCTCCCCCTCTCCCATTGGGAGAGGGGGATGGGGGGTGAGGGTCTAAAATAATATTTATGAAGAACAAACTAATTTTTATCTTAATAATATTGTCCACCATTTTGTTTTTCTTTAAATTGGGGTCTTTTTCTCTATACGATGCGGCGGAAACAACCTATGGGGAATTTATCAAACAAATTCGTTTAACCGGCGACTGGTTAACTCTCCACTACAACGGTGAAATTATTTTTGACAAACCCCCTCTCTATTATTGGCTGGCAAGCATAGCAACTTTTCTTTTTGGCTTTAATGAATTTGCCGTTAGATTTTGGGCGGCGATTTCCGGCGTCTTAACAGTTGTAACAACATTTTATCTGGGCAAACATTTTTATAATGAAAAAGTTGGCTTTTATTCCGGCCTGATTGTGATGACCGCATTCCAATTTTTAATCCAATCGAGAATTGCAGAAATCGACATTCTCTTAACGCTATTATTAACTTCTGCCTTTTTATTTTTCTGGCTTGGGTATCATGAGAAAAAACCCTATTATTACTGGTTATTCTACGCAACAATGTCTCTGGCCGTAATTACCAAAGGCATTATTGGCCTGGCCCTGCCTGGTTTTGCCATCTTTTTGTTCCTGTTGTTTAAAAAAGAACTCAATAGAATATTAGAAATGCAAATTCCTGCTGGCATTTTAATTGTCTTAGTAATTGGCGCGCCCTGGTATATCGCAGAATGGTTAATGCATGGTGATAAATTTACCGAATTTGTTTTGGGTTTTCTGTTCATGTCGCGGTTTAAAGGTGTGGTGGCCGGACATCCCGGCCCCTGGTATTATTATTTCTTAGCAATAATACTTGGCTTTGCCCCCTGGTCGCATTTCCTGCCCTACTCTTTAATTAGGACCTGGAAACACAAATTAAAAGCACCTGAACT
>JAHIUL010000036.1 GCA_018817195.1 Candidatus Margulisiibacteriota bacterium | reverse complement strand
GGGGGACATCATGGAAACCGAGGCGATCAAGGATTATACGATGGGTGTGATTGTAGTGGCCAAACCGGCATGGGCCGGAAGCCGAAGGCATAAAGAACGCTGTGCGGTCACGATCAAGGCCAGGCTCCATGATCTTTCTGATGAAATCTCCTGTTGTCACAATAAAAGGATGGCACTCTTTGCCGGAAGTATGTTTTCTACCGAGCTCAAGCGTCCTTTCGTCTGACGGCGGCAGGACTTCTGAATCAACTCCGCAAGCGCGAATTGCGGCGGACAGCGCCAAAGCATGATCTGACATGCGGGAGATAAAAAGTGTTCGTTGTTTTTTTGTGTTTTGCCTTCTTTGAGCTTTTTTGAGTCTTGGAGCCTTTGAGGCTATGTTTTTAGCACTATCAAGAAATGCTTCTAGTCTTGTAATTACACCCGTATCACTAGCATGCTCATCAACTTCAATTTGCAGGAATGGTTTTGAATTGATAATTTCCTTTAACTGGTGCGAGATAAATGAGTCTGGTCCGCAGCGGAAATTTGAAATATGAACAGCCGATAGACTTGGATGCTGGTTAACAAATTTAGCTGCTGCCAGCATCTTTTGTCCGTAATTCCAGTACATATTGGGGTATTCATCAGCAATTGAGGCGCGGCTAGCAGGTAAATAATCCATGGGGATAGCCAGTACTTCCATGTCTTTTAATTTTTTGGGAATGTTTAAGTTTAACATTGGATCGGAGCCATTGTAGGGGCGGCTGATAATTGCTAGCGCAGGTATCTTTTCTGCTTCAATTTGTTTGAGCACTTCCTGGCCGCGTTTGATCAATTGGTCTTTGGCTGAATTTTGGGATTTTTCAGCTTTAGCAATGGCGCTTTGAATCTTTTCTCTGCTTGCCCCAAGTTGTTTGCCCAGCTTTAGGAGCTGCTTTTTAAAATGGTTGCTGCCGCGCTGCGGTTCAAGGTTGGGAGAGAGAATTTTTAAATGTTTATCAAATTTTATGCCTGCTTTAGCAAAGTAAGGCAGAGCCTGGATAAAAGGGCAGTTAAAGCTCTCGTTGAATTTTTCTGATGCCTTTTCCATATTAATAAGACTTGGGATAAATAAGTAATCAATTTTCTTGTCGAGTAAATCAAGAATGTGTCCATGGGCTAACATAATTGGGAAACAAGCCTCAACCGGCGTATTTTCAAATGAGTTTTGGATAATTCTTTGGTTAGAAGGCGAAGACAAAACAACTTCAAAGCCTAATTTGTTGAAAAATGCTTGCCAGAATGGGAAACGCTCGAAGAAAAAGAGCACTCTTGGGATGCCGATTTTCTTTGTGCCTTTATTAGATACTTGGCTAAAGATTATTTCATCACGTTCCTTGAATAGGTTGCGGGTTAGCGGGTTACCGGGTTGGTGGGCTTGCCCCGAGCTTGTCGAGGGGTTGGCGGGTTTATTTTTCCCCTTTTCCCATTTCTCGCATCTGCCGCCGTAGTAGATCGGACTTTCGTTCTCAACCACAACTTTGTTAATCTCACAAATATTAGAACAGCTTTTGCATTCAAAGCTTTCAATCTGATAATTAAGTTCACTGATGTTAAAGCCTTTAAACTTGCTCTTGTCCCATGATTTTTCTTTTATAGCAATTAAGGCAATGCCAATAGCGCCGGTAACTTCGTGATGAGAGGGGACAATTATCTTTTTGTCCGTGATTTCTTCGAACGCTTTAACAACTGATTTGTTAAAAGCCACGCCGCCTTGGAAAAGAATTTTTTTGCCGATCCTTCGGGTTTCAACTACTTTATTGAGGTAGTTTTTAACAATGGCGCGGGCCAAACCGGCAGTTAAATCTTCTTTGTTGGCGCCTTTTTGCAGATATTTATTAAGTTCTGATTCAATAAATACTGTACAGCGGTCGCCCAAAGGAGCTGGAGATTTTGATCTGAGCGCCAGGCTGCTAAATTCTTCTTTGATATCAATGCCCAGCTTTTCAGCTTGTTCTTCAAGGAATGAGCCAGTGCCTGCGGCACAGACCTTATTCATGGTGAAATCAATAACTACCCCGTTTTCCAGGCTGATATACTTGGAATCCTGGCCGCCGATCTCAAAAACAGTGTCAACGGCGGGGTCAGCGTTAACTGCTCCGTTAGCCTGGGCAGTGATTTCGTTTTTAACAATGTCCGCGCCGACTAAATCTGCGATCATATAGCGGCCCGAACCTGTTGTGCCAACCCCTAAGACTTCAATTTCATCTTTAATCTCCTGGCGAATCTCTTTTAAGCCTCGTTTAACAGCTTCGATCGGCCGACCGGCAGTTGGCAGATACTTTTTGATCAATACCTGTTTCTGCTCATCCAGTAAAACCAGATTAGTGCTTAAGGAGCCTATATCAATGCCTAAATATGTTTTCATGTTAAATTTAAAACAGACCCTATCGCTCCCATGGATGCAAAATATTTGGGAATTATTAATTCGCCAGGCTTAAGATTCAATAATTTCTCAAAAGCTTTTACCACGCCGATATTGGCAGCCACGCCGCCTTGAAAACTGATGGGTTTTTCCCATTTTTTACCTTGGCCTAGGTTGCTGACAAAGTTTCTGGCAACAGCTAAGCAAAGTCCCGCCACAATTTCGTAGTCAGGCGTGCCTTTTTGCTGCAAATGGATCATGTCTGACTTGGCAAACACAGTGCAGCGGCCGGCAATCCT
>JAHIUL010000035.1 GCA_018817195.1 Candidatus Margulisiibacteriota bacterium | reverse complement strand
TGACCAAGCAGCGCCCCAGTCAACTGAGGTAATTACAACTTTTATGCCTGTTTCTTCTTCAAACGGTTTAAGCAGTCTTTCCAGGTCAGCCACTGGTTCTACAGAATTGGGCATAACCCACATTTGGACGGTTTTGCCGTCGTCTTTCTTTTTGGGAGCGCAGCCGGGGAGCAATGACACAATTAACAATGACGCAATTAACAACGAAGGAATAATTATTTTAATTTTCATAATTGAAGCTCCTTACTTTTTCGACGAGATAATACATTATTATAGCATATTTCGGAAAAGTTTTCAATCAGGGGCTTATTTAAAATTGAGCAGGCTTCACATCAATAACTTCAACAGTCTCTTCGACCTTTACTTTAATGTCCCCGATCTTTATGCCGTCTATGGAAATGCCAACATTTATTTCTTTGCCCTCAGAGGGCGTTTCAACTTTAAAATAAATGGCTAACTGATTTTCATTTGCTCTTTCAACCTTTTCTATATCAAAATACAAATTTGGCGTGCATTTGGCAGTATATTTTTCTCCTGCAGGCAGTCCGCTGGCTTCAATTACATGGGAAGAGAGGCCGTCCTGGGTAACTGAGATCGCAATTGTTTCTGTTTTGATCTGAACAGTTGCCCTTAATATCGCGACTTTAAGGCTTCTCTTGGCATTGGCAAAGATCTCGCCGGCTGTATTTAGCTTTTCAAATATTTTTTTAGCAAGAGCTACATCTTCTGGCTTCAGTTGGAGGCTGAATAGAGCAAAGTTAAGATCGCTTGCCAGTTCCTTTTGAAAGCTTTCCTTTTTGATATTCCCAATATCTGCAATGATCTTATCTAAATGTTTGTTCATTAAATTTAATTTTTCTCCAGAGATTTTTTCAGCGTCAATGGCTTCAATAATCTCTTTTGCCTGACGATAGGAAATAAGATTGGCATATTTTTGCTCTTTCTCCTCTATGATTTGCTCCATGCTCATGTTGTCGTAGGTGGGCTGGGTAAGCTTTATTTTTAAATTTTTTGCCAGCTGGATGAGATCCGTGCGCATTTGAGCGAGTTCTGCAAGATACTTGTTCTCATCGATTAAATTATCAACCTTGGGCCCGGTGGATCCGGGATATAGATCAAAGATCTGTTTACAGATTTTATCGTTGTCTTCCTGCAGTTTTGATCCCTGGACAGGGGCAAGGGAAGGAGCAGGAACAGAAATTTTCCTGGGTTTTAGTAAAATCCCCTTAAAGGCTGCGGCAAAGGTCTTCATGGTGCCAAGGAGCTTTTTAAAATCCTGGTTGCTTTTGCAGTTTTGAATAGCTTCTTTAAAATTTTTAAATTTGAGCTTTAAAAGTTTGACAAGAATAGATTTCATTTTTTTGACTTTTTCAGTGAAGTCTTTAACATTCAGAGAATCCCTTTTTTTAAAGGAATAGTTTTCGGTTAACGGTTTATCTGTAAAAAGATTTACAAAGTCGGTTTTAAGGGAGATGAATTCATAAGCCAGTTGATTATGATCCACGCCGAGCTGGCTGGCGCGGTTAATGATATTCGTAAACCGGGCATTAATGATCTTTTCAGCTTCTGCCTGGAGCTCATCTGCTTTTTTGCCAAAAGCCTCTTTAAGGGCATCAAGAGATCCAGGGGCGCCATAAATAACATTGGAAGATAACAGACTTATCAATGGTAAATTTACACTCATCTCGTTCCTCTTTTATTACATGATTTGTCCCATGTATTTATCATGAATAAATATTTGGAATTTCACTTTCTGGAAGGTTTAAAAGAGGTTAATTTCCGAATACAAAGGGGTATTCTTCGACGTCCACATTATCAGGCAGGTCCGCGTATTTAAAATTAATCATTTTGAGGACATTTAAGATTTTAGCGGCAAGGGTTTTGACACGGGGGTCTTTTTCAAAAGAGGGGGAAACCTTAGTGTATTTGACCTTGCTGATAGCCCCGTCTTTTGATATCTCAAAGCTCATAAAGAAACTTGCCGGTGTTAGGCCTTTGAAGGTGTTATTATAGGCCTGGGCAAAATATTTTTTTTCTCTATGTATCAACATTTTTACTCTTTGACCAATCGGATAAGCTTGCAGTTCTTTAAACAAGTCACAGTCAGCAGTGATAAAATTCACTTTTACGCCGCCGGAATTGTCATCCTCTTTCTTAGGCTTGCAATTTGTTCTTGGATCAGACATGGGAATAGGCGTTGAGGGAGCCTGGTATTCGATGGGGGTATCAGGCTCAAGCTTTCCAATTTTAACCTTAATGGTTCCGATCTGGATGCCGTCTCTTAATATACCAACTGTGATTTCTTTGCCGTTATTGGTCCTCTGAACGTTGAAAGAGACCATTAGCGTGCTGTGATTTTTTCTGTATATAGAGGTTATTTTAAAATACGGGTTAACAGCATACGCGGCGGTAAATTCCCCCTTTGCTATGCCATTTCCTTTTACAGGATGGGATAAAAGACCCTTGGTGTTGATGGTAATTGTAGCGGGAAAGAGCTGATCTGATATTCTAACCGGGGGAGGGGATATGCTTGAGGCTGGCGCAGCAGGAGCTGTCTGGGGTGCGGCAGGGAGCTTTCTTTCTTTTTTAAGGATCCCTTTAAAACTGCTGGCAAAGGCGGTCATGGTTTTAAGCAATTTTTTAAAGTCTTCCAGGCTTTTGCAGTTTTGAACAGCTTCTTTGAATCTTTTAAACTTCAGGTTCAGCAGCTTGATAAGGATGGATTTCATTTTTTTGATTTTTTCAGTGAAGTCTTTGATAGTCAGGGAATCCGTTTTCTTAAAGGAATAATTTTCGTTTAATGGTTTATCCGTAAAGAGGTTTACGAAGTCGGTCTTGAGAGCGATAAATTCATACGCGAGCTGGTTGTGATCTACGCCGGGCTGGCTGGCGCGGGTGATGAGGTCATTAAACCGGGTACCAATGATCTTTTCAGCATCTTGCTGGAGTTCATCTGCTTTTTTAGTGAAGGCTTGTTTGATGTTGTCAGTACTCGGAGCGCCGAGCGCTGCAGATGCTGCTGCAAGAACAATTGGCATGACGCTCATAGCATTCTCCCTTAATCTTTAGTTGGTATCTATGTTTACGTTCTCTAGCTGATCTATAAGATTTGCCTCAGATTCCGTGGTATCAGGATCTGCTGCATCGTCTACTGGTGCCGGTGGTTGCTCCGGAGGTTTTTCTGCAGGCGCAGCATTGATGATTCCATCAGGCAGACCTAAGACTACCTGAACAAATTCGCCTTTCTTATTATACTTTTGCCACTCTGGAGAAGAGACTTGAATATATTGCGGCATTTGAGTATCCTGGAAAAGAATAACTTTGGTGCCTGGAGTAAAGAGTGTTTTATATATGTTCATCAGCTGGGTGAGTTCTCCAAGCTTTGGTTTGTTGTCAGCATATTTTGCTGTTACTGTCATTGCCGCGGCAAGGGTTGCAGCGGTTGCTTCTTTTGACGCTGCGTCGATTATGGCCTGGACTGCTGCAGGCAGCTCATTGAGCACCTGAACAACTTCGCCTTCCTTATCATACTCAACCCACTGTCCGGCTTTAACAGCATCATCACATCCATCTACTTCCTTGCTGTTAGCAACCACTTGAATATACTGTGGCATGCCGGTATCTTCAAAGAATACTAATCTTGATTGAGGCTCAAAAACCGCACCATATATTTTTGTGTAATATGCTAGTATGCCTGATTTGAGTTTGTAATCAATTATTATTAGTTTATCAACAGTTTGATATAAGTTTCTAGCTATTAAATCAGCTTTTCCTGCCTGGGTCTCATAATCATCTGTGGAGTCAAATTCAGCATCTCGATAAGGATCTTTTTTGCCTGCGAGCTTGGTGAAAAGATTTATAAAATCAATGGTTCCATAGGCAGCGAATCCGTTGATCTTTTGGTTTGCAGCATCGTTTTCCAGTCTGCTATATCCAAGCATTAAAGAAATAGCATCTGCCCAGGGTTCTGTATAGTTAAGCATGGTTCCAACCACTGTTCTGGTTTTGGTATAGGGGTTTTTGTTTGCGTGCAAGAACTGGAGCATGAAATTACCAGCTATAGTCTTTGATCCCAGACCATATTTAAGCATTTCAATTGACTGATGGCCTGGGCCCAAGAGATCTTCCTTCTTATAACCAATCATAAAATATAAAGGAGATTCATTCCAGACCGCATCCCAGGCAGTGTTCCAATCGAGTTTGAGCTCAACATCAAGGCCGCT
>JAHIUL010000034.1 GCA_018817195.1 Candidatus Margulisiibacteriota bacterium | reverse complement strand
TTCACGATAATAACCATAACCAAATTTTGGCCTTAGGGTAAAAAGGTCAAAATTATAAGGATTAGGAGTTACTTCTATCTCCGGCAGTTTATCGACAAACTGATGATTTTCATCATCAGTGTAAGTGTCCCCATCATAATCAACATACCAGCTTTCTGAAAACCGCCAGGAATAACCTTCTTCCCTGCCGGTAATGTCATAAGCCGGCTCCAGGCGCTCGTCTCCTGGCAAACCAGAATCCTGCACATAATTACTATAGTTAAGCCGGCCAGAAAACATCACGTCATCACGCCACAGGGTACGGCGATAATTTAAGCGTTGGGCCGCTCTGATCCAGTAAGGCTCTTTTTTAGAAAAATCATAATTCGCCGAATAATTAATGCTGGATTTTTTCTCTGTCAGGCTGTAGCTTAAGCCGTACTTTTGCTGCATGCCAATGCGGTCATCAAAATTATTTACTTTTAAATTCCAGTTATTTAAGCGCTGATGATTAATATCTAAATTAAAACTCGTCTGGTCACGTCTGCCAGAAGGGATAAGATAAGTGGCAATAAACTCGTGGTCAAGCTTAAGTGTGGTCCACTGGTCAATCTGTTTTACATGGTTTACCCGGCTAACCCAATCTGTAACCCCGCCATCCTTTTCATCCAAATGATAAAGATAAAGCAGGCCCCCGCCCAACCCCCAAAGAGAATACTTGTTAGCAGTCCCATGGCCAAAACCTTTCTTCTCCATTAAATCAAGGTACAGGATCCCGGCAGGATATCCCCATGATGATTTTACATAATCACCCTCTACTTCATTGTGGCCAAATTCCCAGTTCCTGTTTTGCTTGCCGCTTAAGTCATAATAAACAACCGGCAGCCAAAAACCAGGCAAACCACCGACAAAAATGATCGCGTTGTAGCCGATAAGCATGCTTCCGGGATAATACTCAACCTTTGTTGCTGTAACAAAATAATGCGCCACATCATAATCACAAGTGGTAATGCCGCCGACATCGCCAAACATCTTGTCCCCTTCATCTTTTAGGTCGCGCGCCGTCAAAAAAACATCGCTCTTAACCTTTGTAGTTGAGAGTTTGGCTTTAAAATTTGAAAACAACGAAACATCGGTGTCCGGGCTGTAAACAATCTTATCAGATAAGGAATGCTGGTCTTTAGAAAACATACGCACATTGCCCTCTGCTGTAGCAATATTTGTTTTGCCGTCCATATGGAGGTAATCTGAATAAATAATTACCTCTTTAAAATGGACTTCAACAGAACCGCTGGCCTCCAGCTGGCCGGTTTCTTCGATATATTTTAGGCTGTCAGCCTTAATATTAACCGGAATTTCCTGGGCGAACAAAGGAGAAAAGCTTAACAAAAAAGTGAAGAGAAAAACAAACTTTAGAAGTCTACCATAACCTGACATGCCAGCTAGCTCGGTGTCTTAAAGACTAACCTTTGCTCGGCAATTTCGCTTAAAACATCAAATTTGCCTGCCCGCCTAAAAAGGTCCAGCGCCCTTCTTATGTCTTTTTTGAAGTAACAGATATCGCCCAGGTTAATGCAAACACCAATTGATTCCGGATCAATAGTGTAAGCCTTTTCCATTTCTGTTTTAGCCTGGTCAATCTGGCCAAGCAGCAAATAAAGTACGCCTAAATTATTATGGAAAACAACTGAGCCTGGCTCCATGTTAACCGCGTCTTCAACTTTTAATTTTGCCTCAGAAAAACGGCCCTCCTTGGCTAAGGCCACTCCTAAATTATTTAAGCCGGCTGCAAAATTATTGTCCAGCTGGACCGCCAGCTGGAACTCTTCCAAAGCCGCCTTATACATGCCCTTTAAAAAATAATCAAAGCCGGAATTATTATAGTTTTGGCCAAAAGACAGCCTGACATCTTCTTTGCGGCTAGCGCCAGACTTGGCCTCTCTGCCCCACAGAGCAATAACCTCCCCTTTATTATATTGGGAAATGACCAGCAGCAAAGGTTTGGTACGCATGCTCTTTAAGCTAGTGCCCTTTAAGTACTTTACTTTTCTCTTTAAATTGCCAAAATCAATATCTTCCTGCAAAATCCTTTCATATCCCTTAATAGCCTTGTGCACATTGCCCTGGGCCTCATAAGTTGAAAATAAATTAAATTTTACCGTCCTGACAAAATCTTCAAGCTCGCTGGAGGCTAATTCAGAAGCGCGGTTAAACTGGACTGAAGCCAGGTCATAACGTCCCATGCCGCGGTAAATACAGCCCATAAAATTATAAGCAAACGGCGCGCGGCTCTGGTCTTTAATGGCTGCCTGCAGCTCGCGCATGGCTTCGTCCCTTTGGCCCAACTCAATATAAAGCTTGGCCAGATCCAGGTGCAGCGACATCATCCACTGGTCTTCAACCAAACGTTCTTTAAGCGACTCGATCTGCATGTCTAGCTCGCGCTGCTTAACCTGGCGGTATTGCTCCTGGACAAATAAATTATAAGGGTCCATGGCCAAAGCGTCGTGAAGCACCTTAACTGCCTTGCGGCACATTTTTAAGGCAAAATATGCTTCACCCAGAAGCAAGTAAGCTGGTGAATATTTCTTATCAATGGCGATAATACCTTCTGCTTCATTCGCCGCCCGCTGCAAATCACCCTTTACCAGGTAAGCCCGCCCTAAAACCAGATGGGCCAGGAGCATGCGCGGGTTTGCCTTAACAATCTCAAGTCCCTTCTTAACCACCGCAGCAGCAGAAGTTGGATCAGCGCGCAGCATATTTTCAAACTCCTGCAGCGCCTCCTCTATCTGGTTTTTGTAAAGAAAAGCCTCGGCCAGGTATGAGCGGGCTAAAATTTGTTGGGGACAAAATTCCAAAACTTTCTGATAACCAACAATTACATCGTCCAAATATGCGGGTCTAGTTTTGGCCAGGTCATGGTAATTCTCCACAGACTCGCTAAAACTGCCCTGCCGCCTTAACGCCTCAGCCAATGCCAAGGTTGCCTCGGGATGCGCTGGATAATTTTTTAAAATTTCTTTCAAGCGGCTAATAACATCATTTAATTTGGTTGCGTCCAGCTTCATTATTTCACGCAATTTTTCAACTGCCTGGGCAGGCTTTAAGGACCTCATGAAGATAACAGTTAAAATTTCTCTGATAAAGATGCTGCCTTCCCTTTTTTTCAGCAGCTCTTCAAGCCGCTGGACTGCTTCCTGGCTGACTTCAGGATCATCAGAAAACATTGCTTCATATTTTTTGGCTGCGTCATCATATTTTTCAAGTCTGGTGTAAAGTTCGCCCAAAACCCTCAAGGTTTGTTTATCAGCCGGACGATTCTCCAGCAGCTCTTCGTAAAACTTTACAGCATCAGCTATCCTGCCTTTTTCCAGATAAGCTCCGGCCAAAATTTCTGTTAACGCAACATCCCTAACACCGTGAGATAAGGCTCGTTCAAGCAAACTGATGACCTCATCAGTTTTACCCTGCTTCACATAAATTTTGCCCAGGATGTTATAGGACTCAACATTTTTAGGGTTTGCTTCAATCGCTTCTTCCAGCTCTAATACTGCAGAATCAATCTCCCCCAAGCCAACCATAAAACCAGCCAGGGAAAGATACGGGCCTACTTCTGCCTGTTTCCTGGCAATTTCCTTTTCATAATCAAGCAGGATCAACGGCAAAAGATGAGGTGAAAAATGGATTGCTTCAACGTACCTGTCTTTGGCTTCTTTGTATGAGCCGTGGCTCAGGCACTGCCGGCCAAATTGCCGCAGCACAAACGGGTTGCCCGGTTTTTTACGCAGTACGTCTTTTAATTCAGCCAACTCTTCGTTCATTTAAACCATCCCTGCCAGAATAAGAGTCCGCCACCAATAATA
>JAHIUL010000033.1 GCA_018817195.1 Candidatus Margulisiibacteriota bacterium | reverse complement strand
CCGCCGCCAGCGGTTGTAGGATTAACGTACATGTTATAATCGCCGCCGGTCAGTTTTCCAGCAAAGGCTGGCTTCGCCCCGAGGCTCAGCCCGAGGGGCAGGCTAAATAATGCTATTAAAATTATAAGTAAAAGTCTTTTCATTTTAATTAAACTTTAGCTTCAATTTTCTCTACGCCAAGTTCTTTCATAATTTTATCCTGACTGGCTAAAACTTCGCTAAATTTCTTATCTAATTCCTGCCTGGTCGCGAACACTTCTTTTAATTTCTCAATATCTTTATTAGTTATCGCCATTTTTTCTAACCCTTTTCCCCATAAAAGCCGTCACGGCCTTGAAGGCCTTAAAGGCCTTAATGCTTCTAAACCGGGTGCAATTCCCTCACATGCTTATCCAGTTTCTCTGATGCCTGCTTAATGTCATCCTTCAATTCGTCTTTAACCGCCAGCGCGGTAATTTTTATTTCATTCTTTAAGCTGGTATAAACTGTTCTAATCTCCTGTTTAAGTTTTTTCTGTCCGGTCTTAAGTTCTTCCTGTCCGGTTTCAAGGCTGCCGATCTTCCCCAAAACCTGCTTGAATTTTGTTCTCATTTCGTCCAAAATAATATCTAATTTATTTTCTTTTTCTTCAGCCATTTTTTCTCGTCCTTCGCTTCCTACCTGACCGCCAGAATACCCGCTACTGATAAATTCTCATCTAATTTTGGCCAATGTATGCCCAGTCCGCCGCCAGCGGTTGTAGGATTAACGTACATGTTATAATCGCCGCCGGTCAGTTTTCCAGCAAAGGCTGGGTTCAACCCGAGGGGCAGGCTAAATAATGTTATTAAAAATATAGCTAAGAGTCTTTTCATATTTATTTATACCGAATGCAATATTTTAACATGCTCGTCAAGTTTACTTTTAACTTCATTAAGAAGACCCTTCTCAAGTCTTCCTATATCATGCGAAAGAAAATCATAGGCGTCTTTTATTTCTTTACGAAGAGACGTTTCTATCTTGTCAATTTTTACTTCGACTTTATCAAGTTTTCCTTCAACCCCGTCAATTCTATCCCCAAGCCCTTGCTTAACCCCGTCAATCCTTTTGCCAAGTTGTTCTATAACATCTTTCTGCCCATCCACAATGAGCTTTTCAATTTTATCCAGTGTTGTTTTTTCTTTTTTCTCAGCCATTCTTACCCTCTGATTTCCCCTACTGCAATGTCACCAACACCATAATCTTGCCTACTGTTCACTCCCCCACTGCCTTGTTCAGCTCCGCTAATTTTATTCCCAAGCCACACCAGGAATATGCTCTCTCTCAGAACTGTACCTTATTTTTTTCCATTTAGTTCCAATGTAAACCCAGAGGTTTCCAGAAGTATCCAGACAGATTGATCCCTCTGTAGGAGGACCACCGGGCATACTAGGAATAGTTGACCGTGGCGTCAACACCAGAATATCTTTAACACACACTCCTCCCTTCGCACCCTCAAATAATCCACCATATCCACTAGAACTATTACCATAAACACCTGGCGAACCATGCCCAGAGATGGTATTATAGGAAGCCGTGCTATATCCGACAACTCCAGATCTAAATCCATAGCCAAGAATTGAACGAGATGAAGTTCGTCCTTCCACACCTAAACCATTTTCAGACTCTCCAAAAACTCCAAAATCCATAGCATCAGGCAACCCAACACTGGTCTCAGAACGTGTAGTTCCGATAATTCCTCCCTTACCGCCAGTTGCATTACCTTTTGCAAAAATAGCAGCTTTTCCGCCTGAATCGGCCCATATACCATACCCAGAACTGCTATAGGCCTGGACGCCACTCCCAGTGTTACTACCTCCAAACAAACCAAAATTAATTACAACTGGACTTTGCGCATCATCTGTTAAACCAACTACGCCCCCACTGCCCCCCTTTCCATACACGCCATAAGCAGCTCCAATTCCACGTACACCGCTTCCACCCGTGCTCTCAAAACTCCCGCCCGCCGTCGCGCCTTTGCCATAGACGCCATAATTCTTACCTTCACCATAAACACCAAAACCCGTAACATTTGTTGAAGTGTCATCGGTCAAATTGGTTGTTTTTCCAATAACTCCCCCGTAATTTTGTGAACCCATCCCATAAACCCCAAAGGTTCCCCTGCCTCGCAAACCGACCGAACCACTTCCCGATGACCGACCGTAAACAGCGGTTCCGTTCATTGAAGTACTCTCAAAACTCCCGCCTGTCGTGGCGCCTTTACCGTAGATTCCGATACCGCTGGTGCTCTGGCCATAAATACCAGTACTGTTCTCGCTTTCTCCAAGAACTCCAAACCCATCCACACTATATCCTCGCACACCAACTGTATTCCTTGTAATTGCTCCAAACGCTGATTGAATTGTTTTTGGCGCTTTATTGTAACCTAACACACTTGGGATAACTCCCCAATAATCATCCTGAGCAGGGTCGTATACATTATAATTTAGTGTCTCTCCTGCTGTCGCGCCTTTATGCACATTAAGTTCTTGGTAAAGAGTCAGCGGATCCGGCACGCCGGCTGCCTCTGCCGCGCCGATCTCCACGCCATCCAAGGTAATGGGGCCTCCTACAACATCCAACGGACCATCGATTTTGACTCTCCCTTTAAAATACCCGCCATATGAACCTACCCCTGGTTCAGCACTCCAATACCCTAATATTCCATAATTATCAGCATCAACTTGTCCGCGCGCTCCTTTCTTAAACGCGTACACTACTCCACCACTAGGATTTTGGATATTGGTTGGAAGTTCTTCAAGCAGTCTACTAGAAAACATTCCTGATCCCACCTTCACAACATTTGAAACCTCCAGCGGACCATCGATTTTGACACCTTGGCCACCGGTGAAAAAGCCGCTATAGCCAGTAGTACTCCTACCATATACTCCATAATCATCACTAGTCCCAAAAACTCCAAAAGATCCATTGGGAAAATCCGGTGATGCTAGCGTTGACCCAACAACTCCCCCCATACCATCAATATTCGGCCCAACACCATACACACCATATTTAGAATCGCTGTAACCGCTTACTCCAGCTTCAGCCCCTTTACCAAACACCCCCGCACCCCCAGACCCAGCCTCTCCATAAACACCAGCTACGGCTGCTGCAAAAGATGGATTGCTCAAACCCGCCCCCTGCAATCCAACCACACCCATTCTATTTCCACTTGTCCTGGAATTGGTTCCGATTATAGCACGGTCACTATTAGCAACATCGACTCTTAGTGATCCCGTCATCGTGTCGCCGGCTTTTAGGACAAACTCGCCTCCAGCAGCGCCAGCACTAGCCTCATCTATAACCTCTTGATAAGTCTTCCCCCCCAACATCTCCGCATTTAAAGAATTTAAAGCATAGGGTACAGAATAAAACGGTTGATCAGGCTCTAGTGTTATTGTCTTCCCGCCGTCGTCTACGGTTGACACCCTTGCATAGATCTGATCGTTGAGCAAGTCGTAGTTGAATGTATCAGGCAGATCGATCACAACATTTACAAATCCGTTCGTATCGGTAGTTCCGCTTACGCTGGTCCCCGCGATCCCTACGTTGTCTTTATCCAGCAGGATAACGGTAATTGACTTGCCTGAAACCAGCGCCCCATCGCTGTCCCGCAGTACACCCTGAAAATTTATGCTTTGCGGTATACCGCTGGCTGATCTTGCATCTGGCTTATCACCTGACGGAGGCTCATCTCCTCTTTGAGCCACCGACATCCCAGCCACCATCCCTAAAATCAATAACATTAATAATATTTTTTTATTCATTTTTTTCTCTCCCTTTTTTTTATTAACAATTAATCCTTTCAATTAACAATTAAACAATTAAGAATTAACAACATGGTATGCCTCGACTTGCTTCGACTTCGCTCAGCACAAGCCGCTCGGCATGTATTATTTTAATAATTACTCCCTTGTTGTTAATTGAGTAATTCTTAATTGTTAATTCCTCTTCACTATAAATGTCCCAACGGAGGTTTTTTGCCGCTAGTAAGTATCAATACTATAACAATTAAAGCTACAATCGAAAGACCTATATAAACGATTAACATAGGATCAATTTTCATTAATTGATTCCTCCTTTATCAACAGCAGAAATGACTGCGGTTACTCCTAAAAGCACAGCAGTTATCAGACCGCCTAAAAAGACAGGTAAACGAAAAATTTGCCCTGGCACAAACTGGCCAATTACCAGCGCCGCAACCGCCAGTTTGGTTAAATCTTTAAAAATATTTGATATTACACTTTTCTGAGCATTAGCTAATTTCATAATTAATAACTTTCCCAATCCAACAAGTCTTTGCCTAAAAGATCCTCAACATATTTTGTGCGCTGGAGCAGCTCAACTGTTTCGGCGCGGGTCAAGCTGCGCATTGGCTGAAAGCGCTTGTTGCGCAGGAATTCCAGCATACCTTGGTTGTAAGCGCCGGAAATAATCGGCGCTGCCCAGTAAGATTCTGTTACATCCGGGAATTGATAAGCATAGGCTTCTTCAGACACATCAGCTAACCTGGTAATCATGGCCAGTCCCTCTGCCCGGGTAATTTTATTATTGGGCCTAAAAGTGCCGTCTGGATAACCTTTAACAATTTCCAAGTCAGCCGCGTCCTTAATAAAAGATGATGCCCAGAACTTTTCTGACACATCAGTAAAGAATATCGGGAACAGCGGCTCTTCTTTGCCAATCAGCGCAGCCAGTTCCGCCTCTGTAGTTGCCTCAAGCGTAGCATAGGTATCAACCTGGCCTTTGGTCCTGATCAAGAGCGCGCACATTTCCGCGCGGTTGATATCACCCTCTGCCCTAAAGGTGCCGTCTGGATAACCAGTAATAATTTCCTGCATTGCCAGCAATGAGATCGGCTGGGCAACCCAGTAATCCTGCTCAACATCAGGGAAAGTAATCAAGCGCAATGCCCTGACCTGCTCAACTGTAATTAGCTTATTGCCGTCCTTGCCAGAGATGCGGATATTGTTCTTGCCTGTCTTTAAGGAGACTGATGTTTTAAAATCACCCTTTAAGCCAAACTTAACGCGGATGCCGTTAACATAAAGCTCTTTAATCTTCATGTCATTAACACGGCCCTGCACCACCACTGAAGATTCAAATGTAACTAGTTTGTCAGCTGGAGTAAAAATAGAAATCTTTTCTGTTATTTCTTCTTCTGCCTCAGCAATACCGTAGCTTAAAGAAAAGTAGCTGTTGTTGATGCCGGGCAAACCAGGAAATTCGTGGAAAGCGTAGTCAAAGCGGAAACCGCCGTAAGTTAAGCCAACACCATAAGCCATGCCATTCTCTGTGGTCAGGTTGCCGGCCATATCTGATGATACGTCCTGGTCAATGCCCATGCGCAGGGCAATAATCGGGTGCGGCTTCCACTCCGCGCCCATGTGCATCAGCATTGGCACGCCGTTGCTGAATTCTGTATCTAACAATAATGTTAGCTCATGGTTCATGAATTTTCTAAAAGCATTATCTTTTGGGCCCAGAACCTTCATGCTGCCGCCCAGGATAAACGCGGCTGGATAATGCTCGCTGTAATCTGAAGCATAGGTTAACTTACCACCCATGCTGTAAGGCAGGACGTTGCGGCCGTAAAAGCCTAAGGCAAGATAAGGCAGAGGATCGGCCAACAAACCAACATCAAGCTCTGTGCCAAAACCAGAGCCATTGATAATGCTGTCACCAGTCAAAGAAGTGTTGAATAATTTTAAACTTGCTCCAGCGCGTAAATTCCAAGGAATATCATAGTTCCAGATTTTGGGTACTTCCCTGGCCAATGATAAGAAATATACATTATTAAAGTAGTCAACCGCCGGCTGGGTCGGATCGATCACGTAAACAGGGTCAGATTCTGTGCCTTCTAATACTTTTGTAACAGGCACGCCGCCAGTTGAAGCGCCCACAAAACCCGCGCCAAACACGCCGTATTCAGTAGGATAAGCGCCAGTTAATAAAAGATAACTATATTCTTCGGCAAACTGGCCAGCCATAGAGGTCATCTGCCAGCGGGGAATCCTGGCTAAACCAGCCGGGTTTAAAAAAATTGAAGAGACATCATCTGCCAGGCCAACATAGGTGCGGCCAAGGCCTAAACCGCGGCCGCCAATAGCCAACCTTGAAGGATCAAGCGCTGCCTGAGCAAAAACTAAACCTGCCAGGCAAACAGACAAAACTAATACTAATAATAATTTGTTAACTTTCATTATTATGGCGCGAAATCGCTATAAACAAATTTAATCGGCCCAGAAATCGGCGTCTTTCCATTATAAAAACGACCAACATAAACAGCATAAGGAGCGTTAACCACAGGTATCCGCACTTGACCCTGGGTCGCACTGATAGCAAAAGAACTTACATGCATATCTTTTCTAAAATCAATCGGCACTCGGTAAACATGATATGGGGAACAGGGAACATAAACAAAAGTCGCGTTAGTAATATCACCAGTATAATCAAATTGAACAGTCAAGAAACCATTTTCAACCCTGGTTGCAAGGGCATTTTCAATCGGATAAGCGCCAGTAACCGAAGGTTCAACAACATTAAGCGTAAAAGACGTCCCTGCGGATACATCTGTCACATAAACCCTTAGCGAACAGGCATAAGTGCCTGCTTCAAGGCTTGAACTAAATTGAGTTGACTCCAAAGTAGCTATGCTTTTGCTTAGGGAAAAAGCCCCGGCAGTTAAAGAATCTGTTACCGTGCCAATTGTAACTTCAGCTGTTACAATATGATCATCCAAACCAAAAGCAGACGCACCAACAAAGCCAGGAACAGTAGTTTCAAAATATATAGTAGGGCCCTTAGCGCTGCCTTCACTACTGCTCCAATCACGCAGGGTGATGGTATTTGTCCCCGCGGTTATAGGAATACCGTCAATCCTAAAGTTTTGGACCGTTAAACTGGTAGGCCTAACAGTAAAAGCCCCGGTAGTAGTTACTGACCCGCTGTCAGGATTAATGATTAAAATATCATAATTCCCGGTTGCATCAGCCGTAAGTATGGCTGTAACTTCAAGGGTGTTAGGACCAAGATATAAAACTTGATCTGTTTCAATATCTGAGCCAGAAAAAATGACCGAAGGCGCGTCAGTGGTGCTCCCAACTGTGCCGCCAAAATATGTACCTTCAATTGTCAGCAATTTTGTCAGCGCCTCAGAAGAAGAAGTAACCCAATTAGGGGTAATAGAAGTAAAACTTACTTCTGGCACAAACTTATACACTT
>JAHIUL010000032.1 GCA_018817195.1 Candidatus Margulisiibacteriota bacterium | reverse complement strand
TTAAATTCAGGCAAGGCTTTCGGTTTAATCCTGCCAAATGTCAGACAGGTATTTGATGAGCAGTTCTGGCTGTCCAGCGGGATGTTAAGGTTGGCCCAGGGCAGTAAGTGGTCGCGATTGTTTTGCAGTTCGTTCTTTAAGTTTTTCAGGTTGGCCAGGGTCCCTTCAATTTGTTTGCATTTCTTGACCAGCCCGTCACAATCAAATTCACGGCAGATTTTTTGCAGCTCAAATTCCGCTATTTCTTCTTTGGGCGGCAAAAACGACTCAATAAAACTCTTTTTTCTGGCTGAAACACTTTCTAAAAAAGCAATAGCAGACTTTATCTCAGCTAATTGCATTTCAAGACCGCTAAATTCTTCGCTTGGTTTTATCTCTTGTTCCGGCAGTGCTTCCTGGATATCTAGGACTTCATTGTCTTGCAGGACCTTTAATAGGATATTTTTATTCTGTTTGAGGGAGACAATATGGATTTTTTGCATTTCTACGATAGACATTGCAGAATTTCCTTTTTGGCTCCTTCGATTTTTGCTTTGGTTTTTTGTTTAATTGCTTCAAGTGCTTTTTTTGAATCAGCTTCAATCTGCGCAGCTTCCTTGTTTGCCTCAGCTTCTGCTGTTTTAATTATCCCTTCAGCCTTGGTTCTTAAGCTGATTTTTAGGTTTTCACTTTCTTTGTCCTGCTCTTTGCGCAGCTTTTTGGTTTTAATCATGGAATTTTCACGGGCAGATTTAATAATGGCCGCGGCTTTATCTTCGATGGCTTTTATCTTTTCCAGTGTTTCTTTGACCATTTCAAGACGCAATATTATCATATAAATAATGTTTGAACAAGTAGACTAAATTATGTTATAATATAAACCCGTAATGTATATATACCTGCTCACGTTCTTTGTAGCCTTTTTAGTAACCTACTTGATCTCTCCGGTAGTTCGAACTTTTGCCACTAAAATCAATGCTGTGGATATTCCCAATGACAGGAAAATTCACGAAAATCCTATTCCGCATCTTGGCGGTTTGGCCATTTATTTGGGTTTTTTTATTTCTATCATTCTTTCCATAAGTGTTGGTCAATACCTGGGCATGAAATTTGACTGGTCAACAATTGTTGGCATTTTACTAGGCGGGACATTTTTATTTGCAGTTGGTTTAGTAGATGATATTAAAGGCCTCAGGCCGACCACTAAGTTGATTTGCCAGGTTTTAGCTGCTCTTGTTGTGATATATCTGGGGGTTGAGATAACTTTTGTTTCTAACCCATTTAACGGTGTATTAGCCCTGGGAATGATGTCAATACCGTTAACATTATTATGGGTAGTTGGCGTTACTAATGCCATTAACTTGATTGATGGTCTTGATGGTTTAGCAACAGGAGTGACAGCGATTTCATCTATAACACTTTTTGTGGTTGCTTTGAGAACGCATCAAGTAGGGGCGGCAGTATTATTGTTGGCTTTATTTGGCGCCTCGCTGGGGTTCTTACGCGTTAATTTCTTTCCAGCTTCTATGTTTTTGGGTGATGCAGGATCCATGCTGTTAGGTTTTGTCCTGGCGACGACCGCGATAATTGGCGTGCTTAAAACAACCTTGGTGGTGGCTTTGCTGGTGCCTCTCTTGATTCTGGGAGTGCCAATTTTTGATACGCTATTTGCGATTTTGAGGAGAATGAAAGAAGGGAAACATCCATTTGAGGCTGATGACAAACATATTCACCACATGCTTTTAAGAGCGGGGTTCCACAAACGCGAGGCGGTTTTTGCAATTTACATAGTTTGTTTTATTTTAAGTTTTATTGCTTTGTTTATGGCGTTAATGAGATGAATGTAAAAAAGAAAATTATGTTTGTTTTTGGCACCAGGCCAGAGGCCATTAAAATGGCGCCGGTGATAGCGGTGATGGGCAAGGATGGGGCAGGATTGGAGCCTATAGTTGTTGTAACTGCCCAGCATCGGCAAATGCTTGATCAAGTATTAGATCTTTTTAAGATAAAAGTTGATCACGATTTAAATATTATGGAGGAAAATCAAAACCCACCTAAAATTTTGACAAAGTCATTGACTGGTTTGGAAAAGATTATTGATAAAGAAAAGCCTGATATGATTTTAGCTCAAGGCGATACTTCAACAACTTTTGCCGCAGGCTTAGCAGCTTATTATTCAAGAATTCCGCTTGGCCATGTTGAGGCAGGTTTGCGCACTTTTGATAAATGGCATCCTTTTCCCGAAGAAATAAACCGCAAGCTTACTACATCTTTGGCTGATTTGCATTTTGCGCCGACACAGACGGCTGTCAATCATTTATTGGAGGAGAAAGTTCCTCAAAATTCTATTTATTTGACTGGCAATACAGTAATAGATGCATTGCTAGATGTGGTAAAAAAAGATTTTTCTCTTGAGCAGGCCGGGATCAAATTGGATCCAAAAAAGAAAACTATTTTAGTTACAACCCATCGCCGGGAGAATTTTGGCCAGCCTTTAAAAAATATTTGTCAGGCAGCGGCCAGTTTGGCCAAGAAACATGCCGATAGCATCCAATTTGTAATCCCTGTCCATAAAAATCCTGAGGTCAAGAAAACCGTTCATGATATACTCAGTGGTTTTAATAATGTTATGCTGACCCAGCCGTTAGCTTATGAACCATTTATACATTTAATGAAACAATCGTATATTATATTGACTGATTCTGGCGGGGTGCAGGAGGAAGCGCCTTCCCTGGGTAAACCAGTTTTAGTTTTGCGCGAAAAGACAGAGCGGCCGGAAGCAGTTGATTTTGGCACTGTAAAACTAGTAGGATTAAGTGAAGAGGCAATTTTTGAACAAACAGAAAAGTTATTGCTTAGCCAGCAAGAGTACAAAAAAATGTCCCAGTCCGTTAACCCGTACGGCGACGGCAGGGCAGCCGGCAGAATTGTAGATGCGATTAAATATTATTTTGGAATTGTAAAAAATAAACCAGAGGAGTTTGCTGTTAAATGAGAAGAGTTTTAATAAAAGGACAAACGAAACTTGAGGGTGAGGTCAAAATTTCCGGCTCAAAAAATGCTGCCCTGGCAATTTTGGCAGCTACAATATTAGTACCGGGTAAAACAGTTATTAGAAATGTGCCTGATCTTTTAGATGTGAAAACAATTATCAGGGTGCTGCGGGCTTTAGGCTTGAGGGCGGAGTATTCAAGATCACAGGATAATACAGTTGAGGTTTGGAATAATAATGGGGTCAAGCATGTTGCCCCATATGAATTAGTTACCAGGATGAGGGCGTCGTTTTTTGTGATTGGCCCGATATTAGCCAAGAAAAAACTGGCCAAAGTGCCTTTGCCCGGGGGGTGCGCCATTGGGTCACGGCCGGTTAACCTCCATTTAAAAGGTTTGGAAGCATTAGGTGCAGAGGTGCAGATGGAGCATGGCTTTGTGATTGTTAAAGCTGAGAAATTAATTGGCAATATGGTTTATCTTGATTTTCCTTCAGTTGGCGCGACTGAAACAATTATGATGGCAGCTGCTTTGGCTGATGGTACGACAACGATTGAAAATGCGGCGCGTGAACCAGAAGTTATTGACCTAGCCAATTTCTTGAATCGGGCCGGGGCAAAAATTACTGGCGCGGGAACTGAAGAGGTGAAAATTCAAGGAGTGGCAGAACTTAAGCCTGTTGAGCATGGTGTTATCCCGGACAGGATTGAAGCCGGCACTTTTATGGTTGCCGCGGCTATTACCCGCGGCAATTTAAAGATTCTTGATGTTATACCTGATCATGTTGAAACAATTATGCATAAGCTTCAGGAAGCCGGGGTTAAGACTGAAGTCTGCAATAATCAAATCATGGTTTCAGCTGCTGATGCTCCCAAAGCAATTGATGTAAAGACGTTGCCTTATCCTGGATTTCCCACAGATATGCAGCCTCAGTTAACGACCTTGCTCTGTTTGGCTAAGGGGACCTCAATGGTTACTGAAACTGTTTTTGAAAACCGTTTTATGCATATCCACGAGCTCAATAGGATGGGGGCGGAGGTTAAGCTGGAAGGCCAAAGCGCAATTATCAAAGGTGTGGCTGGTCTTTCCAGCGCGCCGGTTAAAGTGTCTGATTTGCGGGCAGGCGCGGCTTTGGTTTTGGCGGGTTTGGTTGCTGAAGGTGAAACTATAATAGAGGATCGCGACCATCATATTGAGCGCGGTTATGAGAAGTTGGACAAAAAACTTAAAGCTCTTGGCGTTGACATAAAAATGATTTAAGCATGCGTAAGAAGGATTGCGAAAGATTAATAAATAAAATAATTAAAGAGGAAAGAGGCAAGGGGAAGATTAATTTGATTTTTGTTAAAGATAAGAAAATAAAAGATTTGAACAAGCAATTTAGAAAAAAGAATAAACCAACTGATGTTTTAGCTTTTCTGATGGGGGAAGATGGGATTTTGGGAGACATCGCGATATCAGTTGAAACAGCCAGGAAAAATGCCAGGGCTTATCGAGTGCCTTATGAGCAGGAAATTAAGCGTTTAGTTGTTCATGGGACGTTGCATTTGCTGGGTTATGATCATGGCAAGAAAATGAGACATGCCGAAGAAATTTATCAAAAGCTTTAAATATGCAAAAGCTGGGGCAGAACACGCAATAAAGACACAGCGCAATCTGTGGATACATTTTTTTATTGGGGTGATTGTCTTGGGGCTTGCTGTCTGGTTTAAGGTTAGCCTGATCGAGCTAGCTATTTTGGTATTAGCAATTTTTGGCGTGATTGTGGCAGAGATGCTTAACACGTCAATTGAAGAGTTGGTTAATTTGCTTTCTCCGGAAAAGAGGGCGCAAGCAGGTTTGGCAAAAAATATTGCTGCGGCAGCTGTTTTATTGGCTGCTTTTGGTGCGGTTTTGGTTGGGGCTTTAATTATAATTATGAAGGTGGTTTAAGATGGCAGAAATAATTTTATTAGTGGTTTTATTTGTTTTGTCTGCGTTCTTTTCAGCGGCGGAAACAGCTTTAACCAGCTTATCCAGGTTAAAGGTCGGCCGGATGGTGGAGCAAAAGATTAAAGGAGCGAAAACAGTTGAGAAGTTGAAACAAAAACCCAGTGAATGGCTCTCAACTATCCTGATAGGCAATAATCTTGTTAATATTGCCGCTTCAGCGATAGCCACCTCAATGATTATTAGTTTTTTTACTGAAAAAGGCTGGGGCAGTATTGCGGTTGCAATTGGGGCAGCTACCGGGATCATGACATTTTTAATCCTTGTTTTTGGTGAGATTATTCCAAAGACAGTGGCTCTGCGCAATGCAGAAGGGCTGGCGCTCTTTTCAGCCCCATTAATTTTTGTTTTACGCTTTATTTTTCAGCCGATCGCTCTCTTAATCAGTTTTATCAGCCGTCCTTTTATTAAATTGTTTGGCGGTTTTGCTCCTACAAAAGGAGCGTTTGTAACTGAGGAAGATATTCGTTTGATCCTGGCTGCCGGGCAAAAAGAAGGGGTTATTGAAGAGGAAGAGCGCGAGATGATAACTTCTATTTTTGAGTTTGGCGAAACTATAGTCAGGGAAGTCATGACCCCGCGGCCGGATATTACTGCAGTTGATGGTGCTAAATCATTATCAGAAGCAATAAAGGTTATTGTGGAAAGCGGCCATTCGCGCATCCCTATATATGAGAGCAACTTGGATAATATAATTGGTGTAATTTATGCTAAAGATCTGTTAAGGAATTTGGACAAAGGCAAAGAAATTACAGGAACAATAAAAGACTATTTGCGGCCGGCAATCTTTATTCCAGAAGTAAAGAAAGTGCCCGAGCTGATGCATGAAATGCAGGTTGCCCGCACGCATGTGGCCATTATTGTTGATGAGTACGGCATGACGTCGGGTTTAGTGACACTGGAAGATCTGGTTGAAGAGATTGTTGGTGAAATCCATGATGAGTTTGAGCGTGAGGAAAAGATGGTTGAAAAAGTTGATGAAAACACTTTTGTAGTCAACGGCCGTATTTCTATTAAAGACTTAAATGATGCCTTAAAGCTTAATTTACCGGAAAAAGATAAGGAATACGATACCATCGGCGGTTTTATTTTTGGCCAGCTTGGCAAGGCGCCGTCAGTCGGCAATATTGTCAGGTTTGAGAACTTATTAATTAGTGTTGAGCGGGTCCTGCGGCGCCGCATAACAAGAGTAAAGCTTGTTAAGCTGCCGCGCGACCTTGGCGAAGAAGTTGTTGGAGGATAATAAATGGCAACAAAATATATTTTCATAACCGGAGGGGTAGTTTCATCGCTGGGCAAGGGCATTACAGCGGCTTCATTGGGCAGGCTATTAAAAGCCAGGGGCTTGAGCGTCAGCATCCAAAAATTAGACCCGTATATTAATGTTGATCCAGGGACGATGAACCCCTATCAGCACGGTGAAGTTTTTGTGACAGAAGATGGCGCAGAGACAGACCTTGATTTAGGCCACTACGAAAGGTTTATTGATGTTAATTTAAGCAAGTCTAATAATGTTACAACAGGCATGGTTTACTGGTCAGTATTGACTCGTGAGCGCCGCGGCGATTATTTAGGCGGGACGGTCCAGGTTGTGCCTCATATTACTAATGAAATTAAAGACCGCATCAGAGCTGTAATTAAAGATGATGGGTTTGATGTTGTTATTTGCGAGATTGGCGGCACTGTAGGTGACATTGAAGGCCTGCCATTTTTAGAAGCGATCAGACAGTTTAAGAAAGAAGTTGGCCGCGATAATTGCATAAATATTCATGTGACCCTCGTACCTTATCTTGAGACCTCACATGAATTTAAAACCAAGCCAACTCAGCATAGTGTAATGAAACTAAGAGAGATCGGTATTCAGCCAGATATTATTATCTGCCGGTCAAGGGACCCAATCAGCGTGGAATTAAAAGAAAAGATTTCCTTGTTTTGCGACGTGGCCAAGGAAGCTGTGATTGGCTTGACTGATGTGCCTTTATTATATGAAGTGCCGCTGGCACTGGAAAGGGAAAAGCTGGCTGATATAGTTCTTAAATATTTAAATCTCCCGCCTAAAAAAGGTGATTTGAAAGAATGGTCTGAATTAATTAGTGAAATGAAGAAGCCGGAGAAAAAAGTAAAAATCGCTATTGTTGGTAAATATACCGAGCTGGAAGACTCATATATAAGTATTGTGGAATCAATTAAGCATGGCGGCATTGTTAGCCGGGCTGAGGTTGATTTTTTATGGGTTAATGCAGAACAGCTTGAGAAAAAAGAAGAGATTGACTCAATTTTTAGGGATGTGCATGGGGTGGTTGTGCCGGGTGGGTTTGGCCCGCGGGGAATAGAAGGGAAGATCAAGGCTATTCGTTATGCGCGGGAAAATGGGATTCCTTTGCTTGGATTGTGTTTGGGCATGCAGTGTGCGGTAATTGAGTTTGCCAGGAATGTGTGCAAGATGAAGGGCGCCAATTCTTCTGAATTTGACCCGGAAACAAAATATCCGGTGATAGATCTTTTGCCCGATCAAAAAAATATCTCAGACAAAGGCGGGACAATGAGATTGGGTGCATATCCTTGTAAAATAAAGAAAAACACTTTGCTTTCTAAGATGTATAAGGTTGATAAAGTTGAAGAGCGCCATCGCCACCGCTATGAATTCAATAATAATTTCAGGGAAGATTTTGCAAAAAAGGGCATGGTGTTTTCCGGCATCTATACTAATGCTAATCTTGTTGAAGTTATTGAGCTTCCTGACCATCCCTGGTTTTTGGCAACACAATATCACCCGGAATTTAAGTCTCGCCCAACCAGGCCGCATCCGATTTTTGTAGGATTTGTTAAGGCCGCAGCCCGGCGACTGGCTGAGCAGGTAGACTTATTTAAAAAAAGGGCTTGACTTATTTTTTAGAGAGTGTAAAATTTGTTTAAATTGTGAAAGTATGCCTATAAGGCATGAGGAGGAAAAAAATGAAAAAATTGTTAGCGGTTTTGTTAGTGATCGGTTTGGTTGGGGTTGGCATAGTTTTGAGCGGTTGCACAGAAAAGTTGGTGGATCAGCAAGCATCACCGTTGGTGGCTACTAGCCAGACTCCTTCGTTAGGAGCATCGGGTGTTGGTGCGGCAACTGTACTTTCTGTTACATTTAAATACCAAATGCAATATGTTGGTATAACGAAGGATAATCTGATCACTGAATATTTGGTTCCAGGCCCAGCGCATACAGCTAGTACTCCAACCATAAGCGAAATTCAATGGACCAATGATTATAAAACGCTCAATGTTGCTGTTAGTTCTTGGGTAAATCAAGCAAGTGGTGCGGTTGTTCAATATCTCCCACGTCCAATAACAATTGGTTGGGACATAAATGACAGAAAAATTCAAAAGAGTAAGCTTGTAGATGTTTTTGACAATGGTCTTGATTTAACTACACCACTTTGGCAATATACAATAATCTAATTTAGTATATTTATATTGACTAATAAAGGCGGTCAGTTGGCCGCCTTTTTCTTTTTAAAAGCATCTGATATAATCCTGTTATGAAAAGAAAACTCTTTATTGGTACCTCCGGCTGGATGTATGACCATTGGGCAAAGGGTGTTTTTTACCCCAAAAATCTTCCCAAAAGTAAATGGCTTAAATATTACCAGCAGTTTTTTGATACAGTTGAGATAAACAACACCTTTTACCATCTTCCCAGCGAGAAAACCTTTAAGAACTGGCATAAAGAAGCAGGTAAAAAGTTTGTCTATGCTGTAAAAGCTAATCGCTTTATTACTCACGTGAAAAAGTTAAAAGACGGCAAGAAACCGGTTAAACTGTTCATGGGCAGGGCGAGGCTGTTAAATAAAAATCTTGGTCCGATTTTGTACCAGCTGCCGCCGAGATGGAAAGCTAATCCAGAAAGGCTTAAAGATTTTACAAAACATTTGGCCAAAAGCACGGTAAATGTTTTTGAGTTCAGAGATCCCAGCTGGTTCAATGATGAAATCTATTCTATTTTAAAAAAGAATAGGCTCAATTTTTGTATTTATTCCATGCCCGGTATTGAGTGCCCAGAGGTTATAACTGGTTCGGTTGTTTATATCCGCATGCACGGGGGCTCTATGCTTTATGGGAGTAATTATTCTAATTCTGAGCTAAAGGCCTTAGCCAAGCAAGTTAAAAGCTATCTTAGGAAAAAATTAACAGTTTATGTTTATTTTAATAATGATGCGCGTGGTTATGCGGTTAAAAATGCCCTTAGGTTAAAAGCGCTTT
>JAHIUL010000031.1 GCA_018817195.1 Candidatus Margulisiibacteriota bacterium | reverse complement strand
TTCATCATGTCAGCCACCCAAGCCAGCTCCGCGGTGAAGTCCAACAGCATCAATTTCATCCATAAATATAATAGCTGGCGGGTTCTTTTTTGCTTCAGTAAACAAGCTTCTAACCCGGGAAGCGCCAACGCCAACAAACATTTCCACAAAATCAGAACCTGACATGGAAAAGAAAGGCACATCAGCTTCGCCTGCAATAGCGCGGGCTAACAAAGTTTTGCCCGTACCAGGAGCACCCATTAAAAGTAGTCCCTTAGGAATTTTGGCTCCCAGGGCCTGGAATTTTTCTGGATTTTTTAAAAATTCAACAATTTCCTGCAGCTCTTCCTTGGCTTCATCTACTCCTGCCACGTCAGCAAAGGTAACATTTACTTTTCCTTTCAATGGCTTAGCTTTGGACCGGCCAAAAGCCATGGCTTGCTGGTTGGTGTTTTGAGCTTGTCTTATCAGCAGCCACCAAAGCAGGCCAAAAAAGGCAATCGGGATTAATAATTGGATAGCCAGGTTCCAAAGCCAGTTGGATTCAACAGGCGCCTCAACCTTTATTGAAACACCTTTTTCCCTTAATGTTGGGATCAGGTTTGGATAGTCAACTGCGCGGGTGCGAAACTTACTGTTGTCATCCAGCTCGCCGCTTAACTTGTCCCCGGCAATCGTGACCTGCCTGACCCTGCCCTGGTCAATTAAATCCAAGAAATTAGAAAAAGCAATTTCTTTTGACCCGGTTTCACTTTGGAAAAATGGAGTTATAACAGCCACAGCGGCTAAAACAATTAGTAAGTAAATAAAAATATTTTTCCAGTTGGCTTTCATGACGTCAATTATAACATCTTTTCCGCGTGGTTTCTAGGTTTCCGAGGCTTTGACTTTGTTCCAGAGGTCATCCATTTGCTTAAGGGTCATTTTCTTCTTATGAAGTTTCTTTTCAATTTTCTCAAACCGTCTCATAAACTTTGAGCTCGCCTGCTGCATAGCATCTTCTGCATCAATGTCTAATTTTCTAGCAACATTAACAATAGCAAACAAAAGATCCCCGACTTCCTCCCTCACCCTCCTACGCTCTACCTTCTTCGCTCTACTTTCTAGTTTTAACTCTTCTATCTCCTCATAAACCTTTCCCCATGCCCCAGCCACTTTATCCCAATCAAACCCCAATCTGGCAGCCCGCCTCTGTACTTTTTGCGCCCGGTAAAGAGCAGGCAAAGTCCTTGGTATACTTTTGAAAATTCCTTGATGTTTTGCCGCCTTCTGCTTAGTTTCGTTTTGTGTAATCCTCTCCCACCGCGCCAAGACCTCATCTGCATTTTTTGCCTTGATATCGCCAAAAACATGAGGGTGACGCCTTATCATTTTTTGCTCAATCCCGCTGATAACTTCCCTGATGGAAAAGCGCTTTTTCTCCGCCGCCATATTGGACAGCATGACCACATGAAGCAGCATATCGCCCAGCTCTTCGGACAACTTATCAAAGTCTTTGTCGTCAATAGCCTGGAGAGCTTCATAAACCTCTTCAACCAGATAAGGCTTTAAACTTTCAAAGGTTTGCTGCCTGTCCCAGGGGCATTTTTCACGCAGTTTTTTGACTGTTTTTACAAAACCCTCAAATGATTTTCCTGTTTTTGCCATAGCATTATTTTAGCACAAAAATCAGCTAATTTTATGCAAGTTTTAGCCATAAAACCCCGATATATATAGTGTAATGGCACAAAACACGCAAACTAAAGGACCTGATTTTAACGCCCTTGGGCTCAAATCGCCCATGGAAGTTATCGATTTACTCGCCCTGTTAAAGATCGACGGCGAACCTGTTATTATTGACGACAAAGTCCTGCTTGATCCCAAAGAAAAAGCCAGGGCAGTAATGGAATATTTTGGCAGGAGATTTAATATTAGCCCTAATGATTTGCCGTATTTTGCATCCCTGATTAAACACGACTTAAAAAACGGCAGATTAGGCTGGAGGAAATAAAGTGGGTTTGGAAAGCACAGTAACAAATCAAAATATTGTTAGACCGGCGGGTAAGTCAATTGGTTCAACATCCAGCCAGGTTATAAGTGCATCAATTCCTCTTTCTTCAAAAGATATTCCTGGCTATAAAACCAGAATCGAAAGGCTCAAACAAGATACCAGGTCACCGTTTGCCCCTGCAACAAGGCGCCCCTTACCCGAACAAAATGAAAGCCCGATAGCTGCAGCTCAACCCCCTAGCGTTGAAGTTAAAGAAATAAAGATTCACCCTAGTCCTCTTTTGCAAGCCGAAAAACTTAAACCCGCTGTTGAACAGCCAGGTTCAAACGGGGCAGTTTTAGCAACGCTGGCCAAGGGCATTGGGGACAAGGAACTAGCTATTGGAATGTTACGCTATGTTCGGGAACAAAAAGCTTTGCAAGGAGTGGGTAAATGAGCGCCTTAGAAAATCTGGAAAAATTGCTCAAGAAATTTTGGCGCAAGAGCGGACAGGCGCACGTAATTGCTGCTAAGCACAGTGAATTTGTGATTGAGCCCAAGGTTTTTCTAGGAGATAAGTTAAACCCGGAAATCTTGAAGCTTTTAACCCTGGCTTATCTGGCCAATACCTCAACTCAGGATTCAGGCACTGGCAATATTGATGTCACTTCAGAAAAATTAGTTATCAAAACCCCAAAAGGCAAACCATTAGTGATTATTCGCGACAAACAAATCATCCAGCAATATATTGCTCAACGAGCTTAATCTTATCCTCTCCCTTAATCTCTAATTTCCTTCGCTTACCTGATACCCAATCAATATAGATCTTGTTATTTTCCTCTTTAATGCTCAAGATATTCTTTTCCATGGCCTTAACCTTTAATTTAAGTAAAGCTAATAACTTTTCAAGCTTGGGCGGAATCATGCCAAAACGGTCAATAAGTTCCTGCTTCATTTCCGCCACATCCTTCATTGCAGCTAACAGGTTCATCCTGCGATAAACCGCAATCCGCTGCCGCTCGTCAGTTATATAATCCTCAGGAATAAAGGCCTCAACTTTTAAGTCAACCAGCACTTCACGCGGTGTTACTTCCTTAATTCCCTTAACTTCGCGCACTGCCTCTTCTAATAATTCACAATAAAGGTCAAAGCCAACTTCCATAATATGGCCGGATTGTTCCGCGCCTAAAAGATTGCCGGCCCCGCGGATTTCCAAATCCCGCATTGCCAGCTTATAGCCGGACCCTAAAGCAGTAAATTCTTGAATGGCCTTTAGCCGCTCCAAGGCCTGATCTGTCATGTTTTTTTCCGGATAATAGAATAAATAAGCGTATGCCCGCACTGCAGACCTGCCCACCCGGCCGCGGATCTGATAGAGCTGGGACAAGCCAAACCTGTCAGCGTAATCAATTAGAATTGTGTTAACGTTGGGGATATCAAGGCCCGACTCAATAATTGAAGTACAAACCAAAACATCAAACTTGCGGCCCATAAAATCAAACATGGTTTTCTCAAGCTTTTTTTCCGGCATCTGGCCATGGCCAACTGCTATCTTGGCTTCCGGCACTAATTTCTTTATTTTTGAAGCCACGCCCTCAATGGTTTCAACTATATTATGGACAAAATATACCTGTCCCCCGCGATCAATCTCACGTAAGACGGCCTCTCGCACAACTTTTTCACTCCAGGGCAATACATAAGTCCTGATTGGCGAACGGTCAACCGGCGGGGTGTTTATAACACTTAAATCTCGCGCGCCGGATAAAGATAAATAGAGCGTCCTGGGAATTGGTGTGGCTGACAGTGTCAAAACATCAACATTTTTCTTGAGTTTTTTTAATTTCTCCTTGTGCGCCACGCCAAACCTTTGTTCCTCATCAACAATTAACAGGCCAAGATCATGAAAGGCAATGTCTTTTGAAAACAAGCGGTGCGTGCCGATGACAATATCCACTCCGCCTGTTGCCAAAGCCTTAACCGCTCCCATTTGCTCTTTTTTGGAGCGGAAGCGCGACAGCATTTCAATAATATAAGGTGATGAACGAAACCGGTTCTTAAAATTATTATAATGCTGCTCAGCCAAAATAGTGGTTGGCACCAAAATAGCCACTTGTTTGCCGGAAGAAACAGCTTTTGCGGCTGCGCGAATAGCTACCTCTGTCTTGCCATAACCAACATCCCCGCAAACTAAACGGTCCATGCTGCGTGTTGACTCCATATCCTGCTTGGTCTCAGAGATGGCTTTCTTCTGGTCAACAGTTTCCTCAAAGGGAAAGGTTGCTTCAAGCTCGCGCTGCCACATATCATCTTTTGAAAAGGAAACACCAGGGACTTTTTGGCGTACAGCATAGAGGGAAAGCAATTCCTTGGTCATATCACGCAAAGCTTTTTTAACTCGTCCTTTTATTTTAATCCACTGTTTTGTGCCCAACCGGCTCAGCTTTGGCCGGTAATCACCGCCGCTGGAGAATTTTTCCACCATGCCGGCCAAACTCGGCGGCACATAAACCTTGTCTCCCTTGTCATACTCGATTAATAGATATTCGCGCATCAAGCCTTCAATTTCTAATGTTGCCATGCCCCCATAAATGCCAATCCCATAATTCTCATGTACAACATAATCCCCTACTTTTAAATCCGCCAGCAGCTCATCTGCCACGCCTTCATTAACTGCTGTTTTCTTCTGCCGAATAACAACTTCTTCGCCAAAAAGTTCTTTGTCAGTTAATATCTGCCGGCCGTCAATGACAAAGCCGCCGCGCAAATGCCCCTCAATTACTTGAGCCGGGATTTCGTCAACTAATCTTGAGGCGTGTTTACTGACAATTATTGCTTCTTTTGGGATTTCCGGGAGCTTATGCAGGTAAGTCTGCGGCGCGGAAAAAATAGCCTCGCTTTCCGGCCGGACAAAAGCAGAAAATTCAGCCAGCTTCCTCTTTTTGGAATGTTGCATTATTTGATCAAGCGTTAAATATTTGACGGAAGCAGAAAAAGAAGCCTGTTCCTCAATATGACGGTCAGCGGCCCTGGCTAGCTCCATCTTTTCCAGCAAAACAACCAGGCAATCTTTCGGCAGGTAATCAAACACAGGAACTTCATATGGCTCATGCGCAGGCAAAATCGCGATCTTGTCCAGCTTATTAATTGAACGCTGTGAATAAACATCAAATAAGCGAATTGATTCAATCTCGTCCCCCATTAACTCAATGCGCATAGGATTGGCGCTGTTTAAAGGAAAAACATCAACAATGCCGCCGCGCACCGAAAACTCCCCCCGCTCGCCCACCACATCAAACCGCCTGTAGCCAAAATTAATCAACTTCTCAATTAACTCATCAATCCGGATAACCTGATCTCCGGATAACCGGATATCCTTTAACGCTCTCCCCGTCCTCCACATGACCGCTTTAACCGGCGCTACAACCACCCCGTTTGCCCCTTGCTGCCAGTTTGACAAAATTGTTAATCTTTCCCCTATGATTTCTTTAGCCGGGGCAAATTCTTCCCCTGCTACTGTGTCCGGCGCAGGAAAAAGCCAGGCCTTACTTTTTGAGAAAAATTCAACTTCGTTTTTTAAAGCCAAAGCTTCCTGGCTGGAGCTGGTTATTACTAATATATTTGGCCGGGCTTGTTTTAAGCTTGAAATAACGGCTGCAGCAGAGGAGCCAACAATACCAGAAAATGAAGCAAAATTTTTTCTATCTAAAGAGGCTAAAGCCTTTTGAAAAACATGATTTTGACTGATTAAATCAGTTAGTTTATTCACTAATATTAAATTGATTCATGGCATAATTAATACCATGAGTCACAATTGATTTTACTGCCTCAGCAGCTTTATTTACAGCTTCATTGATCATCTGGGCTTGACCATTAGGAATTTGACCTAAAACGTAATCACTTATATCAGCCAGCAAATTATCCCGGCCAATGCCAATGCGCACCCGCGCAAATTCTGTTGTGCTAACATGCTGGATAACAGATTCAACACCATTGTGCCCGCCGGTGCCGCCTTTTTCGCGTAAACGCAGCTGGCCAACTTCCAGGTCAACGTCGTCATAGATGAGAATTAAATTTTCAGGCTTAATCTTATACCAGTTAAGGACCTGTCCCACAGCCAGACCGGAATTATTCATAAATGTTTGGGGTTTAAGAATAATTATTTTATGATCATCAATTTTTGCCTGGGCCAATAAACTGTCATGCTTGGATTTGAGGGAGGAAACATTTAAATCAGACAACAAGGCGTCAATCACCTTAAAGCCAAGATTGTGGCGGGTATTCTCGTATTCTACGCCTGGATTTCCGAGGCCAACGATTAGATGCATTTTATCTCCCGTAAGAGAATTCTACACCAAATCTGACGTCATTTGAAACTTCACTATTAGCATTTGCTGGTTTATCCTTTAAATATGTTACACCAACAACTTCAGCAAACATCTTGAACTTGCGCAAAAAGTCATTAACAACCTTGCTTTCGCGCCAGGGTTCAAAACGAATGCCGACCCCGTAATCAGCTATGTTTAAGAAAGAATAACTGGGGCCTTCCTTGCCCGAAGCAGTCACAGAAGAACGAAGATAAACGCCAATACCGTTGCCTAAATGGCGGCCAATTTTCGGCTGAAAATACAAAACCCAACTCTTAAAACCATCCGGCTCCCAACCGAAATTAGTTTCACGGTAAGATAAATTTGCCCAAACTTCGCCCCAGGGCACCCTTTCATCCGGATCATCAAGATTCCATTCGTACCACAGGTCCAGGCCGTACCTTGTATCTGTGGCAGCTAAACCAGCGGCCTCAGCTGAAACCCCATCCTGCAAATAAGAGGCCGAAAGGCCTTCCG
>JAHIUL010000030.1 GCA_018817195.1 Candidatus Margulisiibacteriota bacterium | reverse complement strand
TGGGCATTGATTTTCGCGGCGATCCAACAGCTGCGCTGCTTGAAGTATTAGATCCAGAGATGAACAAGGAGTTTTCCGATCATTATCTAGAACTGCCTTTTGATTTGTCAGATGTATTTTTTATTACCACAGCCAATACTCGAGACCCAATCCCCCGGCCTTTGCTTGACCGTATGGAAATTATCCAGATGTCAGGCTATACAGAAGAGGAAAAGTTAGGTATTGCCAAAGGCTTTCTTATTCCCAGAGAAATTGAAAAACACGGCTTAAAAAAAACGCAGGTTAAATTTTTAGATGACACACTGTTGGCAATTATCCAGGAATATACTAAAGAGGCAGGGGTTAGAAACTTAGAGCGTGAAATTGCCAAGGTCCTGCGCAAAATTGCCACCCGCTTTGTTACGAAAAAAGGAGCAAAAAAATCAGCCGGCGCCATAAAAGTGACGAAAAAAGATTTAACAGATTATTTAGGCGCGCCCAAATATCGTTTTGGACTGGCTGAAGAGCAGGATCAGATAGGGGTAGCAACAGGGTTGGTTTGGACAGAAGTTGGCGGTGACACCATACCAATTGAAGTCAGCGTGATCCCTGGCCGCGGCAACCTCACTTTAACTGGCCAGCTGGGCGATGTGATGCAGGAGTCAGCCAAAGCTGCTATGACATACGTACGCGCCCATGCTGACAAATTTGACCTGCAGGAAAATTTTTACCGCAAATTTGATGTTCATATCCATTTGCCAGAAGGCGCTGTGCCAAAAGACGGTCCTTCAGCTGGTGTAACATTGGCAACAGCATTAACTTCAGCCTTTGCCAAGATACCTGTGCGAAAAGATGTAGCCATGACAGGTGAGATTACTTTGCGGGGCAGGGTATTGGCGATTGGCGGATTAAAAGAAAAGCTGTTAGCTGCTAGACGCGCTGGAATAAAGCGTGTTATCATTCCAGATGAAAACAGAAAAGACTATGAAGAGATAAAAAAAGAAATTCCTGCAGACCTTAAAATTATTTATGTTAAAGAGATTCAAGAAGTCTTAGACAATGCCCTGGCTGGTGGACCAGAGAAGAAAGAGACCAAGCCAATTAACTATATGCCTGGTCCGGAACCGCCGCCAATGTACGCTTAAATAAGGGGGAAAATTGAGATGAAAAGATTAATGTTGCTTAGTTGTTTGCTATTAGTTGTTAGTTTATTAGCAGGTTGCGGTTTAAAAAGTGAAAGTGCTTTTTATTATTATTCACCCAGCTGGGTGAGTGACGGCAGAATTATCCTGATTGGTGCGACAGAAACCAAGGACAAGGATACTTTTGGCGCACAAATTGGTTCATCTTACTCAGAATATGTAATTACGATTAATTCAACTGGTACTGATGAGTCTCCTTCATTATTTGATGCCACCGGCGCTCCGCCATATAGTATGAGTTGTTCGCCGACAAACGATTACGTAGCTTATATGGATGAATTAAGAAATAACATGTTTAGTAAAATTATTATCAGAAGCACAACCCTCGAAGCTTTTACTGGCTTAGAAATGTTGGAGCTTAATTTTGCCAATAAGATTAAGTCATTTGACTGGTCAAGTGACGGCACAAAGATTGCTTACTGCACAACTACTGAGGTGCGCGTAAGAGATTGGAATGATTTTACTGGTGCTACAGATACTTTAATTACGGCTGAGTCTGATTTGCAGTTTGTGTCCTGGAAATACGGCGGCAGGATTGCTTTTGTTTACTCATCAGCCGGAACTCTTCGTTTAGGCCTGATTTATCCTGATGCTAGCGGCCGAATTGACTTGGCTGCAGCTGCTTCGGTTGATTATCCGCAGATTTCGGCAACTAATACTAATGAAGTTTATGGGGTCAACGGCACCAGCTATGGCAAGGTTGATGTGAGCGCTGGCACACCAGCTTTTACGTCAATAAAGGCTAGTTTTGGTGGATCATTGCCAAGACTATCTCCAGATTCAACCAAGGTTACTTACAGCAAAACCGGACAAAGCACTGGGATTTATCTACTTACGGTTGCGACTGAGGTAGAAACACAGATTAAGTAGCTCGTGTCTCATAAGATATATTAT
>JAHIUL010000029.1 GCA_018817195.1 Candidatus Margulisiibacteriota bacterium | reverse complement strand
GTGCCTGTTAAGACAATTGTTGAGGAATTAACTCAAGCTGGCTATCAGAAGATTAAAGAATACGATTTCCTACCAGAACAATCATTTGCAATTTTTACTTTAAAACAAGAGCGTAATTTATAAGCCTTGACTCCCCTTTTGGGCAATGGCAGAATAAGCAGCATGGAACGCGTTGTCCATGAAGAAAGACAATTAAGTTTTTTTGAAAAATACCTTACCGCCTGGGTCATTGCCTGTATCGGCCTTGGCATACTGCTGGGCAAACTATTTCCGCAGGCAGCAGTCACTTTGGACAGCATTTCTATTTACCAGGTTTCCATACCCATCGCTATTGCTTTGTTTTTTATGATGTACCCAATCATGGTCAAGATTGATTTTGCCGAAGTAATTAAAGCGGGCAAATCACCCAAACCGGTGCTGTTAACTTTATTCATTAACTGGGGAGTCAAACCTTTTACCATGCTGGCAATTGCCACTTTTTTTCTGGGTTTTGTGTTCAAAGGCTGGCTCCCGGGTGTTGAAATACTTAAAGACGGCTCAACCGTCGACTTGTTCCGTTCGTACATTTCCGGCTGCATTTTGTTGGGCATAGCGCCCTGCACTGCCATGGTTTTGATCTGGGGACATTTGGCTAAAGGCAATGACGGCCACACCCTGGTTATGGTGGCAATTAATTCTTTAACCATGTTGTTTTTCTACGCGCCTTTAGGCGGCTGGCTGCTGGGTATTAACCAGATGCCCATTCCCTGGCAAACAATTGTGCTGTCAGTTCTAATTTATGTTGGCCTGCCGCTGCTGTTGGGCTATTATTCTCGCAAATTTATCATTAAACAAAAAGGTTTTAAATGGTTTGAAGAAACGTTTGTGCATTATTTAACTCCGGTCTCAATCAGCGCCCTGCTCTTTACGCTGGTGCTCTTGTTCTCTTTTAAAGGGCAGCTAATTATTGACCAGCCGCAAACAATTCTATTAATCGCTATCCCCCTATTTATCCAAACTTGTTTTATTTTTGGTTTAACTTATTTATTAGCCAGACGCCTCAAACTGCCTTATCGCGACGCTGCGCCTTCAGCTTTAATTGGCGCAAGCAATCATTTTGAAGTAGCCATTGCCACTTCTGCTATCCTGTTTGGCCTTTCTTCCGGCGCTTCGCTGGCCACAGTTGTTGGGGTATTAATCGAGGTTCCGGTTATGCTGATGCTGGTGAAAATCTGTTTAGCTACAAGGGAGAAATTATGAACAAAATAAAACTCGGCCTCATCTTCGGCGCGATAGCAGGAATTATTGACGTAACCCCCATGGTTATCCAAAAACTGCCGCTGTCTGCCGACTTATCTGCTTTCACCATGTGGGTAGTTGTCGGCCTTTTAATTTCAGTAACTGACATTAAAATCAACCCCGTGCTCAAGGGAATTTTAATTACTTTTCTGGTGCTATCCCCCATTGCCATTATCATTGCGGAGCAAGAACCCATGACATTGGTTCCAATTGGAGCAATGGCACTGATACTGGGCAGTGGTCTTGGATATTTTATAGGGAAAGTTAAGGGGTAACCATGAAAAAACGTTATCGCGCTTCCTTATCATTAATACTTGCTGCTGCCATTGCCCTGCTCACCGGCTGCACGAACAAGATTTCCGAAAAAGACAATGGCAAAACAGTGGACCTCAAAGGCGGCTCTAAATTTTTCGTGCGCTTAGAAGGCAATCCCACGACTGGCTATAACTGGAAGATCAAAAGCTACGATAAAAATATCATTGAGCAAGTTGGCGAAGTAGATTATGTAGAGGAAAGCGACAAAATCGGCGCAGGAGGGCATTACACCTTTAATTTCAAAGCTCTCTCCCCTGGCCAAACCAAACTCGAACTAATTTATTTGCGGGAATGGGAAAAAGATACTCCGCCTATTGAGGCTTTCGAAGTTACGCTGAAAGTAAAATAAGGCCTTCATGGCCTTTAGGGCCATTAGGGAGGAAAGGCTTTTACGGCACATTACCCTAACCGCCCTCCTTCCCTCAAAGCCTGAAAAGCCCTCAATGCCTTATGTCAGAAAAAGAAGCAATTGAGGAGTTTGAGGTTATGTTGAGGATTAAGTAGAGGAATAAAAGCCTTTTTTAGATACAAGACTACATACATGAATGAAAGATTTGAGGAAGGCAGTTGAGAAACATCCTTTTAGCTAAAGACCTTCAGGTTATGAGCCTTATTTCTCATAACTTCCGCTTTGTGCTTTATTATACCAAAATCCATCGACACCTGAATCATGTATGAAAGCTCTTGCCAAATACTTTGATGTTTGCCCAAGCAAAGCATATTTTAAAGGAATACTAGAACATCTTTGTACGAAAGGGGTAGTTAACAGATCAGGCACAAATAC
>JAHIUL010000028.1 GCA_018817195.1 Candidatus Margulisiibacteriota bacterium | reverse complement strand
TTTTAGGAAAAACATCGCCAACTGTGAGGATAAAATCGCGCACCTCACCTACCGGCTCCTGAAGACGATCAACAACCGGTACCTTTTTAATGTCAGATATAAACATTTCTGAAAAAAGTACCATAGCAACATTATTTTAGCACAAAGACAACAAAAATAGCTAGGTGGGATATGCGATATGTGAGATGGGAGATGAGAGAAACTAATTCAGAATATACATTTTACCAGGCAATTGCCTGATGACTTTTTTAACTTCTAACATCATGAGTAAACTTAAGACCTGCTGCGTAGAAAATTCCGTTTCTATTGTGATACTATCAATATGCCTAGGCTCAAGTGATAAAACAGAAACTATCTTTTGCTCTTCGTTAGATAACTCCGCAACATTAATACATTCATTTGACATTTGACACATTGTGCTGAAGCACTTCTGTGCGAAGCATTGGTCATTTGACATTTTCTTAGGCATTACCATATTCAATTCTTCAAGAACATCTTCCACCCCTTCAACCAACTTCGCACCTTGCTTTATCAGCCAATGCGGTCCGCGGGATAATTCAGATTCTATATTTCCTGGAACTGCAAAAACTTCCCTGCCTTGATCTAAGGCTAGTTTTGCGGTAATCATGGCTCCACTCTTATAGCCGCCTTCAATAACAATGGTTCCTAAGGTTAATCCTGAAATAATTCGATTACGTGCTGGAAATTTCCAGTTGTCCGGCTCTTCTCCAGGTGGAAACTCAGACACAATTGCTCCAGATTGTTTAATCCGTTCCATTAGCCCCTTATTACTTGGCGGATAAGGTACATCAACACCACAACCCAAAACTGCAATTGTCCTGCCACTTGCTTCCAACGCTCCCTCATGCGCGGCAGTGTCAATTCCAAGCGCCATACCTGAGATAATCGTCAAACCTAAACTAGCTAATTCACGCGCTAAATCTTTAGCAACTTTCTTGCCATAATGTGTTGCGCGACGTGTACCAACAATAGCAATAGCTTTTTCATCTTTTGGCAGCAAACAACTTGATTGGTAAAGAATTGATGGCGGGTCAAAAATGTTTTTTAAGTTTTTGGGGTAATCTTTATCATCAAGAGTAGAAACCTTTATCTCTTCAGAAAAACTCACTTCTTTAAAAGGTATCTCCCTAGCATCGAGTATCAAGCTAGCAATTTTCTCTGATATTCCCGTATCGCATATCTTGTCTCTCCGCGCCTCCCAAATCGCGTCAATTGAGCCGAAGTGGTCCCAGAGTTTCTTTACACCACGATTACCGAGGTCTGGGATTTTATTGAGGGTTAGCCATTTAGAAAGATTTTCTGACATTGTTAAATTATATCATATGAGAGATATGCGATATGTGAGATGTGATATGCAAATCTCTCATCTTTCGTATCCCGTATCTCATATCCCTTTTATGCTATAATAAATTTATGAGCAACCAACACTTCAAAAAGGCCGCGCAACTACTTGAATCAGGTAAGATAATCGCCTTCCCCACAGAAACAGTCTTTGGCATCGGCGCACTCTTGAATAAACCTAAAGCAATCAGAGAAATATTTAAGCTTAAAAAAAGACCCAGAAGCAAACCGCTCCAGGTTTTAATCGCAACTCATAAGCAAGCCCAGGAACTTGGGCATCTTACCGACAAGAATTTAAAATTCGCGTCTAAGAAATGGCCTGGCCCCTACACTTTTATTGTGCCAAAAACAAGGAAGGTTCCAAAACTTGTTACAGGCGGCAGTTCTAAAGTCGGCCTGCGTATGCCAAATCATAAAGCTATCTTAAAACTTATTAAAGAATACGGCCCCATTGTGGCAACATCTGCAAATCAAGCAGGTGGACCTCCGGCCCTAACTGTTAAAGATGTTAAAAAAGCGCTGCCGGAATTAGCTTTTATCCTACCTGGCAGAGTCAAAAGCGGCAAGGCTTCCAAAGTTATTGATTTGACTAAAGGAAAAAAAGTTCTTAGAGCCTAAAAACTCATCCTTAGCTCGTAGTATTGCGATTCCTCAACTTTGCCCAAGTCAGGATTGTAAACTTTCTTATAATGCACAACCATCTTGGTGTATGGG
>JAHIUL010000027.1 GCA_018817195.1 Candidatus Margulisiibacteriota bacterium | reverse complement strand
GATTTTGACCTTGATTTAAATTATTTAGCCCTGCTTTTATTGATTTTTGGTTTTGGTTTAATAGGGTTTGCAGATGATTTTTTAAAAATCAGACGCAAGCAAAACCTTGGCTTAACCTTTTGGCAGAAAATAATTATCCAGTTTATTTTGGCTGGGTTATTTTCTTGTTTCTTAATAAGATTAGGGTATTATCAAAATGTCAGCTCTGTTTTACAGTCCTTTGGTTTTTCCAATCCGATGCTCTACTTTCTACTCTCTACTTTCATAATTCTTGGTGGTGCTAATGCCGCTAATCTAACCGATGGGTTAAACGGTTTGCTGGCCGGCTGCGCGTCAATTGCGTTTTTGTTTTTTGCGATACTGGCTTTAAATTGCGGATTGCCGGAAGCGGCAACGTTTTGTGTCCTTTCTTCCGGCGCGATCGCCGCTTTTCTTTTGTTTAATTTTCCCCGCGCCCATGTTTTTATGGGAGATGCTGGCTCACTGTCAATCGGCGCGGCGCTTGGCGGGATCGCTTTAGTTATTCACCAGGAACTGGCTTTAGCTGTAATTGGCGGTATTTTTGTGATTGAGGCCCTGTCAGTCATTATCCAGGTCAGCTGTTACAAGTTATTTAAAAGGCGTGTTTTCAAGATGACGCCATTGCACCATCATTTTGAATTACTGGGATATAAGGAAACAGTAATTGTTGTTGGGTTTTGGGTGGTGGCGGTGGTCTTAGGCATTGCTGGCATTTTGGTGAAACTGGGATGAGGTATAAATATGTTTCCGTCTTTGGCCTGGCCAAGAGCGGCATTGCTGCGGCTAAGAGATTAGCTAAGCTTGGAGCCAGGGTTTTAGTTACTGAAATAAAACCTGCTGAGCAAGTTGATCCTTCAATTGTCAAAGAATTACAGGATATGGGGGTTGACCTTGAATTGGGCGGGCACAGTCCAGCCGCAATTGAAAAAGCTGAATTAATTGTGGTTAGTCCTGATGTTCACCTTGATATTCCCATCCTTGAGCAGGCAAAACAAAAAGGCATTCCAATAATATCAGAGATTGAATTAGCTTATCAACTGCTAAAAAAACCGCTTATTGCTGTTACTGGGACTAACGGTAAGACTACTGTGACAACACTGATTGGCGAGATGTTAAAAGCCGGCGGGAAAAAAGTTGCAGTAGCAGGCAATATCGGCACGCCCTTGATCTCGGTTGATGATTCAAGTTTAGATTATCTCGTTGCTGAAATAAGCAGCTATCAGTTGGAAACAACAGTTGATTTTAGGCCATGGATAAGTGTTATTCTTAATATCCAGCCAGACCATCTTGAGCGGCATAAGACTATGGCAGAGTATATTAAGCAAAAGCAGCGGATCTTTAAGAACCAGACGAGCTCGGATTATTTAATTTACAATCAAGATGATCCGCAAGTTGTAAAAATGGTTAAAGGTGCTAAGTCCAAGCTTATCGGTTTTTCAAAAAAGAAGGCTAAACTATTGGGACTTGCTCCTTCTAAAATAAAAATTCCAGGCGAACATAATTTAGAAAATTCATTGGCTGCGGCTAATGCAGCTGATCTTTGTTCTATTAATAAGGAAACAATTGCTCAAACTTTAAGGGCGTTTCCTGGAGTAGAGCACAGGATTGAGTTTGTTGCTGAGAAAAACGGCGTTAGTTTTTATAATGATTCAAAAGCGACTAATCCAGCCTCAACCATAGTTGCCATTAAAACTTTTTTTGGCCAGGGGATTATTTTAATCCTTGGCGGCAAAGATAAAGGTGTTTCTTTGGTTGAGATGATCAAATTGATTAAAAAGAAGGTTAAAAATGTTATTCTTCTAGGGGAGGCGGCCCAAAGGTTTGAGCAGGAGCTAAGGAAAGCTGGGTATAACAATATCCATTTAGCTAAATCGCTGGAAGATGCAGTTACTCTCTCCCTTAGCCTGGCTAAAAAGGGGGATATTGTTTTGCTTTCCCCGGCCTGTGCCAGTTTTGATATGTTTAAAAACTTTGAAGAACGCGGCAAACGGTTTAAGGAAATATGCGCAAGCAAACTGTAGATTATTTGTTCCTTTTTTCCGTGATGGCCCTAACGGCTATCGGGAGTATCATGGTCTTTTCCGCCAGCCCGACTATGGCCGTAAAACTGGGCGATAGTTACTATTTTCTCAAGCGCCATATCTTTTATGTTTTGCTGGGTTTTGCCGCGCTAATGTTTGGCTTAAGGTTAAGTTTGCAAAAGCTGCAGAAATGGTCAATCTTGATCTTTTCAATGTCAATTGTTTTACTGCTTTTGGTTTTTATCCCCGGTCTGGGCAAACAGATCAGCGGATCTTTGCGCTGGCTTGACCTGGCCTTTTTCTCTTTTCAGCCGTCAGAGGTTGTTAAATTTACTACTGTTTTATTTCTGGCTGCTTTACTGGCTAAAATGGGCGATAGGATCAAGGATTTTTACCGGGGCCTTTTGCCTGTTCTGGCTTTGGTGGGAATTATTTGCGGTATCATTATTGCTCAGCCTGATTTAGGCACGGCAATTGCTATTGGCGCTACGGCCTTTATGATGCTTTTTGCTGCCGGCGCCAACCACTGGCATTTGTTGGGGCTTGGAGTGGTCAGCATTATGGGCGCCATTAGTTTAGCTTTTAGCAGTGCTTATCGTTTACGGAGGATTGTTGCTTTTCTTAACCCCTGGCAGGACCCGCAGGGCGTTGGTTTTCACATTATCCAGTCGCTTTTAGCTGTTGGCTCGGGTGGATTTTTGGGCAAGGGACTGGGCGCTTCAAAGCAAAAATTCTTTTATTTGCCACAGCAGTTTACGGATTTTATTTTTGCGATCTTGTGCGAAGAACTTGGTTTTTTGGGCGGAGCAGGCGTGGTTGCATTGTTTATACTTTTTACTACCAGGGGCCTGCGTATTGCCTATATGGCAGGCGGCGGATTTGAATCAAACCTGGCCGCTGGCTTGGTTGCCTGGTTAACGCTGCAGGCTTTGATTAATATTTTGGTTGTAGTCGGTTTAATCCCTACCACAGGCATACCCCTGCCGTTTATCAGTTACGGCGGCACAGCCACAATAATTAATCTGTTTGCCGTTGGGATTGTGCTTAATATCTCCGGCCACATTACGGGAGCAAAAAAATGAGAATTGTCATTGTTTCAGGCGGCACAGGAGGGCACATTTACCCGGGTTTGGCTGTTGCCCAGGAGATTAAACGGCGGGACAAGAATTCAATTATTTATTTTATTGGCAGCCATGAGGGCATGGAAAAGGATCTGGTTGAGCGAGAAGGTTTTCCCATTCAGCTAATTTATTCCCGCGCGCTGCTGCGCAAACTATCCTATAAGGCCATCTCAGCTCCCTTTGTTTGTCTGGTTGGCTTTTTCCAGGCTTTTTCAGTTTTACGCCGGGTGAAACCTAAATATTTGGTTGCCACCGGCGGCTATGCCAGCCTGCCTGTTATTCTGGCGGCCAGATGCAAAAGGATCCCGGTAATTCTGCTTGAGCAGAATGCTTTTCCAGGAGCGGTCAACCGTTTATGCCGGGCCTTTGCGCAAGAGGCATTCCTGACGTTTAAAGAATCAGGGAAATACATCAAGGGTGAAGTAGTCGGCAATCCTGTGCGCCGCCAGATTATTGAAGCAGACAGGGAGTCTGCCAGGAGAAAATTAAACCTGGATGACCAGCAAAAGCTAATTTTAATTATGGGAGGAAGCCAGGGCTCAAAAAGGATGAATGAAGCCGTGGTCAATGCACTTGATCAGCTCCCGCCGGGCAATAAAATATTTCATATTGTCGGGGTCAGGGATTTTGCCTGGGTCAGCCAAAAGCTGGCAGGCAAAGAACTTATTAACTATCAGTCTTTGGCTTATGTCCATAACATAGCCGATTATCTGGCTGCTGCTGATTTGGTTATCAGCCGGGCGGGGGCTACAGCTATTGCAGAATTTTTGGTTTTAGGCTTGCCCATGATATTAGTCCCTTTCCCATATGCGGCAGGCGACCACCAGCGTTTAAATGCAAAATCAATTGCTGAAGCCGGTGCTGCGATTGTAGTTGAAGACAGCGATTTTACGCCGGATAAGTTCCTGTCAATTATATCTGATTTTCCCTCAAATTATGGTAGAATGAAAGAGTCCGCTAAAAAAATAGCTAAACCGGACGCTGCGGAAAGGATTGTTGATTTCATCTATGCCTAAATTCGATATGGATCGGGTTAAAAATGTGCACTTTGTTGGGGTGGGAGGCTGCGGCATGTCAGGGCTGGCCAAAGTACTGCACGAGATGGGCTACAAAGTCAGCGGCTCAGATGTCAGGGAAGGCTCCAACACTATCCGCTTAAAAGATTTAGGGGTAAAAATTCACATAGGCCATAAGTCAGCCAATGTCCGGGAAGCTGACCTGGTTGTTTATTCCTCAGCCATTAAAAAGAAAAACCCGGAATTAAAAGAAGCCCAGACCAAAAAGATTGCTGTTATCCAGCGCGCGGAAATGCTGGCCTGGATCATGAACCAGAGCAAAACCAGGATCGCGGTAGCTGGCACGCACGGCAAAACTACAACCTCAGCCATGATTGCCAAGGTTTTGGACGCAGGCGAGTTTGCGCCGACATTTTTTATCGGCTGTGACATGGATTATATCGAAGGCAATGCTAAACTGGGAGAGGGCCGCTACGCGGTTGCTGAAGCGGACGAGTCGGATAGTTCTTTTCTTCATCTTTCGCCCAATATTGCCGTGATAACGAATATTGAAGACGACCACATGGAGCGTTTTGGCAGCATGAAGGTTGTGATGGACACCTTTGTCAAATTTGCCAAAAATGTGGCCAAAGACGGTTTTATTTTAATCGATGCCAATGATGCCAACAATAAAAAGCTTATGCAGCGGGTGGAGGCCAGGTTCATTACCTATGGTTTGGCCGGTGATGTGGAGTATACCGCCAGGGACTTGAGCTATAAAAAATTTGGCTCCCGTTTTACTTTGGTGCGCAAAGGCGAAGAACTTGGCCAGGTGGAGCTGTCTGTGCCCGGTTGGCAGAATGTGCTCAACAGCCTGCCTGTCTTTGCCATTGGTTTTGAAGTCGGCCTTGATTTTGCTTCGGTTGCCAGTTCTTTGCGCACTTTTGTGGGCGCGCGCCGCCGCTTCCAGACCATGGGTGAATTCCAGGACATGTTAATAATAGATGATTATGCTCACCATCCAACTGAGATTCGGGCAACCCTGGCTGCGGCCAGGTCAGGCTGGCCCAATAAAAGGATTGTGTGTGTTTTTCAGCCGCACCGCTTTTCGCGCACAGTGCTGCTTAAAGACCAATTTGGCCGGGCTTTTGGCGACGCGGACAAAATTATTGTTTCTGATATTTACGCTGCTTCAGAAAAAGCCATTCCCGGCGTTTCCGGAAAAACAATTGTTGATGCTATCCAGGACAAAGAAGTTGTTTATCTGCCAAAAAAAGAGCAGATAGCTGATTATTTGACCGGTGAAATAAAATCCGGGGATATAATTTTGACTTTGGGGGCAGGGGACATTTATACTGTGGGCAAGGAATTGCTGGCAAGATTAAAATTAAAAAAATCTTAGCATGAGATATCTGCGCAAACAGCCGTTAAAAAAACATTGCTCCATCAAGATCGGCGGGCCTGCTGATTATTTTTGCCAACCTAAAAATGTTAGTGACTTAAAAGATGCCATAATGTTTGCCCATGAGAAAAAATTGCCGATCATGATTTTGGGGGCGGGCTCTAATCTTCTTTTCTGTGATGAAGGTTTCAAAGGACTGGTCATAAAATTAGTTAAAGGTTTAGATTGGGTCCGCGTGGTCAGGACCAAGGTTACTGTTGGCTCAGGTGTGCTGCTCTCCAAGTTATTAAGCAATTTAATTAAAAACAAATTAGGCGGCCTGGAATTTTTAGTCGGCATCCCCGGCACAATTGGCGGCGCTGTGGTGATGAACGCGGGCGCCTGGAGCAAGGAAATAGGGCAGTTTGTTGACAGCATAAAGGTTTTAGATAAAAGCGGCAAGGAAAAGGTTTTTAAGAGGAAAAATTTAGGCTTTGCTTATCGCAGGAGCGTTCTGCAGAAAAATGATTTTGTTGTAACTGAGGTTAGTCTGCGTTTGCGTAAAAGCAAAAAGTCAGTCATTCTGAAGAAAATAAAGGAATTTATGGAAAGACGCAAAGGCAGGCAGCCTTTGGGTATTCCCAACTCTGGTAGTGTATTCAAAAACCCCAAGGGTGCTTTTGCGGGTAAGTTAATTGAAGAAGCCGGGTGCAAGGGCCTGCGGGTTGGGGACGCGCAGGTTTCAGAAAAACACGCTAATTTTATTGTTAATCTTGGCGAGGCCAAAGCTTCGGACGTAATAAAATTAATGTCCCGGGTGCAAAAAGCTGTTAAAATAAAACTTGAACCGGAAATCGTCATAATATAATTTTTTTAAGGAAGTGAAATCATGAAAAAACTGATCACGGTTATTTTGGTGATGGGATTTTGTTTGGCGCAATTATCTCTGGCAGCTTATAAAGGCGGCGGCTCAACCTGGCAGTATAATGGGGTTGAGTTGATATCATTTCAGCAGATTTTTAACCTAAAGACAGACCTGGATGGCCGCGAGGCCAACCCTCCTCTAATATTAAGCGATGGATCTGATGGTTATATTATTTGCTATGATGGGTATGAGACAAGTTCTACTGAATCATTTGCCCGCATTAAACGGATTGATTCTAGCGGCACAAGTTTCTGGGATAAGTATATAAGTACAGATGCTGGCCATGGCGGGCCGCTTTTGCCCAGCCAGTTCTGGCTTAATGATGAGCATGCTGCTACAGCTGTTATGACTTCTGACGATAAAATAGGTTTTGCTTACATGACAATCGGAGCAATTACAGCGGAGGTCGGCATTGCTGTTTATGTTGGGAAAATGGATCTGGACGGCAACATCAGCTTTAATAAGACGCCAATGGGTTATTCGCCGCCTGGTTCTGTGCCAGCCGGCACTAATTACCGCAGGTCCAGGCCTGTTGTGGCCAGTGATGGCTCCGGCGGTTTTTTTGTTTTTTATGATTATTATCTGCTTAGTTATGACGTAATTATGGGAAGAAATTATCTTGTCCAGCGCGTAGAGAGCAACGGCAGTATCACTTTTAACTCTAATGGTAAATCTATTGACAACTCTGGTCCTGGAGCAGACAAAATAGCCATTGCCGGCGAAGCAGGCTCGGCTTTTACTGTTTGGTCTAAAAACGATAATATTTACGGCGCAAAGGTTAATACAGCCGGCACAGTCAGTTTGTTTGATATCTGCACTGCGTCAGGAGCGCAGGAATACTTTAAGGATCATTTTGGTTGGAATGCTATTTGCAGTGATGGGGCAGATGGTTTTGTGCTGACCTGGCTTGACCGCCGGGACGGCAATTATAATATTTATGCCCAGCGTGTTGATTCAGATGGTACTGTTGTGTGGACAGCTAATGGTATTGCGATTTGTGATACCGGCGCGGGTCAGAGGGATTATCCAACTGTTAAACTGCTTGATGATGAACATGTCCTGATTGCCTGGACTGACCAGCGCGATTCAGCTAAGCCTTACCAGACATATGGCATGAAGGTCAAACTCAGTGATGGTTCACTGGTCTGGAGCGAGGGGCTGGGCGGCAAAGCCTTGACTGACGGCGGTAAGGAGGTTTTTCCATTTTTTGCGGCTGACGGGTCAGGCGGATTCTATGTATTTTATAGCTCAACCGCGGCCGGCGCAGCTGCCCTGCAAAGCTGGTTGACTGACTTTGGCAGCGGCACATTTGATTTTACGTTTGACATGAATGTTTATGCCATGCATTTTGATGGTAGCGGCGAAAGCCTCTGGCCGCAGGGTGCTATTCCTTTGACTTCACAAGGCGACACCCAGTGGACTTATTTTGGCGGTTTGGCAAACTCTGTGCCTTTAGTAGCCTGGCAGGATTTTCGCAACAGCGCAGATGATGCCGGCAGCACTAACGGCGTGCCAAACAGCTTTTTGAACAGTCAGATCTTTGGCGCAAGGGTAATTGATCTGGAAAACTTTGATTTGACCAGTGTGAAAATTGAAGGCAAAGACATGGCCGGCGGGACTTCAGTCATCAGTGTTCCGGAAGAACCAGTAATTACCGGCAAACTTTCGGTTGACACAGACTATACGCATGCCTTGTCTGCTGATTCTTTGAGTTTTGGGCTTAGCTTAAACGGGACTTTCTATGACGTTACGCCAAAAACATTTTCCAAAACCGGCACAGAAGCTTCATTTAGCCTGGAGCAGGAATTGGCTCTGGGGCAAAATACCCTGACCCTGTCAATTTTTGACCTTTACGGCAACAGCGCCGGCATTGCCAGGGATGTTGATGTTTATGAAAATATCATGGGCTTAGAGATTACCTCGGTTAAAATTGACGACTTTACCGTGGGAACCGGACCAGTTGTTTCCAGCCTGCAGCCGGAAGTTAAAATTTTCTTTGACGTGGACTCAGCTTTTACCGGCCGGCTGACCAAAGATGCTTTTGCCATAAACCTGTCAATTGACGGGGCAGAAGAGGCTATAACAGATTTTCAATTTGTGGCTGATGGCACGGGCGGCAAGATCTTCTTTAAAAAGCCTGTGCCGTTTGCTTCTGCCGGGCTTAAGAACGGGACGCTTTTGTTGTCTCACGGCCTGGGTTATTCAGACTCCAAAAGCATTGTTTTTGATGTAAAAGGAGCAGACTCTTCCAGCTTAACAACCTCAACTTATATAAGGCGGGAAAATAAAGTGGTGGTTAAGGTTTTTATATCTGTTGACGGCATACTGCTGTTTGAGTTTTTTGATATGATGG
>JAHIUL010000026.1 GCA_018817195.1 Candidatus Margulisiibacteriota bacterium | reverse complement strand
TTATAAAATTAAGCCAACTGCCCTGCTCTCTCGTGCTATTGCTGGCCATAGGAATAAGAGCTTAATTATTAACCTACCTGGCAGTCCCAAGGCTGTCAAAGAATGCTTAACAATCGTCCTGCCAATTATCCCTCATGCTTTAGAAATCTTAGAAAAAGGCAGCGCTGAGTGCGGTTAGGGTTGACTTATCGCAAACTCGGCAATAGAATAGCCCAATATGGACCATATATTAGTAATTGATGACCAGGCCAGCATGCGCAGCATTATCTGCCATATGCTTGAGGATAAAGGCTATAAAGTAACCTGCGCCCAAGACGGCCAGGAAGGCTGGGATTATTTTGAAAAAGATCCTGATACCTATAAATTAGTCGTCGCAGACGTCAATATGCCAAAAGTCGATGGTTTTGAGCTATTGAAAAGAATCAGGCAAACTCACCCCAACAAACCAGTTGTGTTTTTAACTGGTATTAATGAGGATATTGTGAAAATTGTCGGCCAGGAGTATCAGGTTAACGCAATTATCAAAAAACCTTTTCAAGTGGAAGATGCGCTGGCAATAATAGAGGATGTTATCGCAAGTAACCCGTAATTAAAAAATCTTCTCCTTTTTTCTCCTGATGGATGTCTTTGAGCTCATAGGCCTGTGACGGCAGCTTCACTCCTTGTCCTTCAAAACCAGTTTTAGCATCCCTGCCGCCAAAGATCTTGGGCGCGTAAACAAGATAGGCTTTATCAACCAGGCCGGCTTCTAAAAATGAGGCATTAACTTCGCCGCCGCCTTCTATCAACAAGCTGGTAATTTTCATCCTGCCCAATTTTTTTAGCAAAACCTTAACATCAATCCTGCCGCCTGGAGCGGGAATTTTTAAAATCTCCGCGCCTTTTTTTTCTAAAGCAGCAACCTTGCTTTTTGGCGCCCTGGACCCAACTACAATAATCGTCCGCGCGGCCTTGCTTAAAATATCAGCGCGAAGCGGCGTGCGGGCATAAGCATCAAGCACAATCCTTATAGGATGTTTTATTTTTTTAACCAGTCTAACTGTTAATTTTGGATCATCAACAATAACAGTATCAATTCCAACCAGGATCGCGTCATACAAATTACGCAAATGATGGGCATAGCGCCGGGATTCAATGCCAGCTACCCAGCGGCTGGAGCCGGTCCTTGTGGCAATCTTACCGTCAAGCGTCATGGCTGATTTGACCGCTACAAAAGGCAGCTTCGTAGTGATATATTTAACAAAAACTTCGTTCAGCTGCTTGGCTTCATTGGCTAATAGGCCAACTCTTACTTTAACCCTGTGCCTTATCAAATAGCTAAATCCCCTGCCTTTGACCAGCGGATTAGGATCTTTCATAGAAGCAATTACTTCTTTGATCCCGGCTTTAACAATTAATTCGCAACAAGGTGGATTATTGCCATAATGGCTGCATGGTTCTAAGTTAACATAAAGCGTGGCGCCTTTGGCTTTTTCCTCAGCTTTTTGAACGGCCCAGGCTTCAGCATGAGGAGTTGTGACTTCGCCGTGGTAACCCATGGAAATAATGCGGCCGCCTTTAACTAAAACCGCACCAACCGTAGGGTCTGGGGTAGTCCTGCCTTCAGCAGATTTAGCTAATTGATGCGCCTCGCGCATAAACCTGATATCGTCTTCGTTAAACATTACAAAAAATATGATATCACTATTTTCTTATGAATTCATCAAAAAAATGCCTAAAAAATGAAATTTCACAACCAAAGTGCTGATAATAATATAGATGGCTCAATCAAAGCTTGAGAAAAAAGGAGAAAAAAATGGCATTGTCACTATTAAAATCCGTAGCGCCTTCGGGGTTATCAAGATCTACATTTAGAAGATTCCTTGGAAGAAAAAAAACACCCCTTCTACAAGATTTAACATGCAATGAGGGTCTTTCGTGGATCAAACTAAAAAATGGATCAAGAATCTATGGAGACAACAAAGCAATTTTAGATACATTAAATAAAAATAAAGCTAAATTAACCGGGGGATTCGACAAGCTTTGCGAAACAATTGCTGAATTATTGCCTGAAGGAGAATTTACTATTTGCTTGGTTACTTTTCAGGACCTCTTTAACTCTAAGGAAATTTTTGTTTGCTCCCCAAGAAGCCCAAGAAGATTATCTATGAAAGAAATAATCGAACTTGAGGTTCCGGGAGTGTCTGAATCAAGTTCCCCGCGTACTCGTAACAGAACTGACTGGGATAATGATATGCATCCAGATAGCGTGCTTGCGCAAAATCTAACGAAACTAGATCAGGAACATCTTTTAGTTCTTCCTGATGGCAAACTCTTTCTACTCTAGCGCTAAGCCTTCTGTCCCATCTAAAGCAATTTAAATAGCTAATATTAAAGCGATTTTAGCTGCTGGATAACTGCTTTATAATCCTTGGCATAGTAGATGGCAGAACCTGCCACTAAAACATTAGCGCCTGCTTCAACAACTTGTGGCGCGGTATCTAAATTTATCCCACCGTCTACTTCGATATCTATTTCTATGTTCTTCGCTCTAATCTCTTCTCTCAACTTCTTGATTTTCGGCAAAACCTCCGGCATAAACTTCTGCCCCTCAAATCCAGGATTAACTGTCATTAACAAAACCATCGCAACTTTATCTAAAACTGGAAAGACTAATTCAATTGGCGTGCCGGGATTTACCACTACCCCCGGTTTTACATTATTTTGTTTGATTAACTCAATATCAGCCTCCAGATTTCTAGAAGCCTCGACCTGAATTGTAATAATATCCGCGCCAGCTTTGGCAAACGCAGGAATAAATTTATCAGGGTTTTCAATCATTAAGTGAACATCCAAAGGCAATTTTGTTATCTTTCTAACGGCTTTTACAACAAGTGGGCCGATTGTAATATTAGGCACAAAATGGCCATCCATCACGTCAATATGGATT
>JAHIUL010000025.1 GCA_018817195.1 Candidatus Margulisiibacteriota bacterium | reverse complement strand
TCAAATCTTGGTTATGTGCAAAGGGGCGGGTCACCAACCACTCTTAGCAGGGAACTGGCCTGTAAACTTGGAGCAGCATCAGTTGAAGCTATGATCAAAGGCAAAACAGGCTACTTAATTGGCGCGATTTCTGACAAGGTCAGCCTTTGCCCGATCAAGAAAATTATCAAGAAAACCAAACAAATTGATTACGAACATTTGCGTGTGGCGAACATGCTGGCAACTTAGGCCTAGTAATAATCCGCTGCATTGCGCATTGTGTAGAGCTGGTGATCCTGCGGCACGAAGCGGCCGCCTTTAACATCCAATAAGTTGCGCGCAACAATCAAATCATTTTCCAGGCCAGGATAAACCCCAAAGACACCTGATTTCATAAAGCTAAAGATCGCGTCGCCGTAGCGCAGGCCCAGGATCCGGTCCATAACGTGGGCAATGCCGCCGCGGATGGCGTGGCCGCAGTTCTGGTAGCGGTACTCAAATCCTTTAGTGTGCTTTTCCAGAATCGCAAAAACATATTCGCCGATCCCGCCAAGCTGCTCATTGCCGAACGAATCCTTTTTCTTGGGCATCTCATGGCGCGCCTTGACCAGCGCGTATTTTGGGTCGGCTATAACAGTTGCCAGCATCTTCTGGTGTTTCTTGTTGATCGCTTCCGGGTACCTCGTGTCAAACAGCCGCGCTCCCTCAGATACAACAACAATGCAGTGCTGTTTCTTGGCGATCGCTTTTTCCACCTGTTTGATAACCTTTTCCATGTCAACAATCTCTTCTGGCAGCAAGGTAACCTCCGCGCCGCCGGCAATCCCAGCCCACAGCGCAACCCAGCCGGCATGGCGGCCCATGACTTCGACAACAAAACAGCGGTTGTGCGATTCAGCTGTAGTACGGCAGTTTTCAATAAAATGTACTGATTCTTCAACTGATGATTCAAAGCCATAGGTCATTTCTGTCCCATAAACATCATTGTCCATTGTCTTTGGAGCTCCAAACATTGGGAAGGTGAATTGCTGGCCAAGCTTGCCAGCCGCGCCAAGCGTGTCATCTCCGCCAAGCACCACCAGGCAGTCGAGCTTCAGCTTTTTAAGGTTGTCCATGGCTTTCTTCGGCGCCTTGGCCTCAAGGTTGGCCTTGGAAAACAGGTTGGTACGGGAAGATTTCAGGATCGTTCCAGCAATGGCAAAATAATCCTCAATTTCAAGCAGGTGGAGCGGCTTAATAATCTTTTCAAGCTCCTTATCCGGATCGCGGGTCAGCGATTTCCAACCTTCAAGCAAACCTACCAACTCCATCTTCTCATCTTTAGGCAAGGTGAGGTTAGCCTGGTTTATCCTTCTTAATAAACCAACAATAACAGCATTATGTCCAGCGCAATCGCCGCCACCCGTCAGTATCCCGATCCGTCTAATATTTATTTTCTTATCCTGAAATTTAACTTTCATATAAATTACGCCTTTCCTGCTGACCCTAAGACATTAGTATTCTTGGCAATAATTACTTTCTTAAGCTCTTCCCTGGCCGGGCCCAAATACTTTCTTGGATCAAATTCTGATGGCTGTTCGGAAAATACCTTTCTGATGACTGCCGTAACAACCAAACGGCCGTCACTGTCAATGTTAATTTTACAAACAGCTGACTTGGCAGCTTTACGCAGTTGTTCCTCGGGCACGCCAACAGCATTTTCCATCTTGCCGCCAAACTTATTAATCATCTGAACATATTCTTGAAGAACAGAAGATGCGCCGTGAAGTACAATAGGAAAACCCGGCAGTTTCTTTTCGATCTCATCCAGAATATCAAAACGCAGGGGAGGCACTGATTCGCCTGGCTTAAGCTTAAACTTATAAGCGCCGTGGGAAGTTCCGATAGAAATGGCAAGAGAATCAACGCCGGTCCTCTTAACAAAGTCCTCTACCTGGTCAGGGTCGGTATAAGTGTGTTTTTCCGCTTTAACTTCGTCTTCGATACCGGCCAGGACGCCAAGTTCACCTTCGACCGTAACGTCAAATTGATGGGCGTATTCCACGACCTGTTTAGTCAGCTTGATGTTATCCTCGTAAGTATGGCTGGAACCGTCGATCATGACCGAAGAAAAACCTGAATCAATGCAAGACTTACACAACTCAAAAGTATCACCATGGTCAAGGTGCAGGGCAATAGGGATATTGCTCTTTAAATCTTTCCTGGCCATTTGCACGGCACCCTGGGCCATATATTTTAATAATGTCTGGTTAGCATATTTTCTGGCACCGGATGAAACCTGAATGATTACCGGAGAGTTGCTCTCAGCGCAGCCCATGATGATTGCCTGGAGCTGCTCCATGTTATTAAAGTTATACGCCGGGATCGCGTAACCACCTTTCATCGCTTTTTTGAACATATCAACCGTGTTAACTAAACC
>JAHIUL010000024.1 GCA_018817195.1 Candidatus Margulisiibacteriota bacterium | reverse complement strand
CTTCCAATCTGATCGCTTTTTAAATGCAGAATAACTGTTTTGTATTCCTCTGCGTCAACCATTATGTCAGAACTTTCATAATAAGGCTGGCCTGGGACAGGGTGGAAATTGATTGGTATTTCCTGGCTAAGAGCGGGTATTTGTGTAAATAGCAGCAAGGCAAAAATACAGGTGTATCTAAGATGCATACTTTGTATTATACAATAGTCAAGGCTATAAGGGCAAACAGGGCATTCAAGAGTAAAAGGTAACAAGGTAGCAGGGCTATGAAGCTCAAAATGGCTAATATATTTTGTAGCCACAATAGCCTTTCCTCTTTCTAGCCTTGTTGCCATATTGCCTTAGTTCTCTTGTTTGCCTTGAATGTCTTTATAGTCTTTTTATAGTATAATAAAATTGCATGGAAAAAGTATCAGTTGCCATAATTGGTGCTGGAGTAGTTGGCCTGGCCATCGCGGCTGAGTTGAGCAAAAAGCACAAGGATATTGTTTTGGTCGAAAAAGAATCATCCTTTGGCCAGGAAACCAGCAGCCGCAACAGCGAAATTATCCATGCAGGCATATATTATGAAAAGGATTCCCTTAAAGCTAAACTTTGTGTTGAGGGCAGGGATTTATTATACGCATTTTGTTTGGAAAATAAGATACCCCACAAAAAATTAGGTAAGCTAATTATTGCGCTTGATGAAAATGAACATAAACAATTAGAATCACTTAAGGGAAAAGCTGAAAATAACGGCGTTAATGATTTAATTTGGTTAAATAGCCATCAGATTAAGGACTATGAACCATCAGTAGATGGTTATTCGGCTCTATTTTCACCTAGTACAGGGATTGTTGATTCCCATTCCTTAATGAAATGTTTGGAGCAAAAGGCTGAGATGAATGGGGTGATGATTTCATATGGTTCAAAAGTAACTGCAATTGAACAGGTTTCAGATGGTTATAGAGTGGAAATTAATCATGAATATTCCTTTGTCACAGGAAAACTGATTAATTCTGCAGGATTGTTTGCAGATAAGATTGCTGAAATAGCGGGAATTGATGTTAAGCAAAAGAAATATAAGCTTTACTATTGTAAGGGCGAGTATTTTTCCTACGACAAACCGTCGTTTATTAATCATTTAGTTTATCCTGTGCCAGAGCAGGATTTAAAAGGTTTAGGTGTTCATTCTGTTGTTGATTTAGGCGGATTATTGAAGTTTGGGCCCAATGCTTTTTATGTTGATGAGTTGAATTATGATGTGAATATTTCCCATAGGAAGAATTTTTATGACTCAATTAAGAAAATGTTTCCGCAGATTCAAGAGCAAGACTTGAGCCCGGATCAATCCGGCATCAGGCCAAAGCTTAGCGGGCCAGGGCAGGGCATCAGGGATTTTGTTATCAATGAAGATTTACCCGGGTTTATCAATTTAATAGGAATTGAGTCGCCGGGGTTGACTGCGAGTTTGGGGGTAGGGAGATACGTGGCGGATTTAGTGTAATTTTGATATAATAGACTACAAAATGCAGGCTTTAAAGAAAAAAATCATCAGCAAGAAGGCAAAAATAGGTGTTATTGGCCTGGGATATGTTGGCCTACCGTTAGTTAAAGAGTTTGTAAGTGCCGGATTTAATGTTACTGGGATTGATATTGATAAAAGTAAAATTAAAACATTAAATCAGGGTAAGAGTTATATTAAACATATTCCCGACTCAGTGGTCAAGGACTTTAAGAAGTCAGGCAAATGGAAGCCAACCTCTGATTTTACCGAATTAGGCAAAGTTGACGCAATTATTATCTGTGTGCCAACCCCGCTTAACCAACATCGTGAACCAGATCTTTCACATGTAATTTCAACTGCTAAAATAATTAGTAAACATCTACAAAACGGACAATTGATTGTATTGGAAAGCACAACATACCCTGGGACTACAGAAGAAGATGTTTTGCCAATTTTGGCCAAAAATGGTTTTAAAGCAGGTCAGGACTTCTTTCTGGCTTTTTCGCCGGAAAGAGAGGATCCTGGAAATAAAAAGTTCGGCTTAAAAAACATGCCAAAAATAGTTGGCGGAGTGACGCCAGCGTGTTTAAAGATTGCTGATCTTCTTTATTCGCAAATAGTCTCGCAAACAGTGCTTGTCTCTTCGCCGCGTGTGGCCGAAGCTGCAAAATTACTGGAAAATATTTACCGCGCAGTTAATATTGCCTTGGTCAATGAGTTGAAAATGCTTTT
>JAHIUL010000023.1 GCA_018817195.1 Candidatus Margulisiibacteriota bacterium | reverse complement strand
ATAAGGCATTTGTCCGCTGCCAAAAAAGAGGGCGATGTGCTTATTGTTACAATTACCGCGGACCAACAGGTAAAGCGTGGTCCTGGCAGGCCGATTTTTAACGAGAGCTTAAGGGCTGAGACCCTGGCGGCTTTGGGCACGGTCAATTATGTTGCCATTGATAATAACCCAACAGCAGTTGAAACAATAAAAACAATAAAACCCGATGTTTATGTTAAAGGACAGGAATACGAAAAAAAGGACAAGGATATTACCGGAAAGATTTATGACGAAGAAGAAGCTGTTGCCTCGGTTGGCGGCAGGTTAGCTTTTACCTATGATATAACATTTAGTTCCTCAAAATTAATTAATGATCATCTGGATGTTTACCCGCCTGAGACCAGACAGTATCTTAAAGAAATTGCTGAAAAATATCCTGTTGATAAGATTGTTGAATATCTTGAGCAGGGCAAAAAATTAAAAACATTGGTGATTGGCGATGCCATTATTGACCAGTATCACTATTGTGAATCAATGGGCAAATCGCTGAAAGAGCATCTTGTTGTAAGTAAATATCTGGGTGAGGAATCTTTTGCCGGCGGCGTATTTGCTACTGGCAACAATACTGCGGGATTGTGCGGAGAAGTTGATTTGATTTCTGTTTTGGGGAAAAAAGATTCTTATGATGATTTTATAACCAATAATTTACAATCTAATATTAAAACAAAATTCTTTTATCGTGATGATGTGCCAACCACCATAAAACGAAGGTTTGTGGATTCAGTGACCAGCCGAAAGCTTTTTGAGGTATGTTATATGGATGATAATCCAGTCTCAAATGAGCTAGAAACAGAAATAGTGAACTATCTTGATAGTGTCATTTCAAAGTATGATCTGGTTATTATTTCTGATTTTGGCCACGGATTATTGAATAGAAAACTGATTGACCTTATCTCAACTAAAGCTAAATATGCTGCTTTGAATGTTCAGACTAACAGTGCAAATACAGGTTTTAATTTGGTTACCAAGTGGCCGCGGGCCAACTATGTTTCAGTTGACGAACCAGAAACACGGCTGGCAGCGCATGACAAGCATGGAGAGATGAAAAATATTATGAGATCCATGCTGGAAAACTTACATGCTGATAATTTAATGGTCACGCGTGGTCATCGCGGCAGCATAAACCTGGACAGGGAAAAGGGGTTTCACGAGACTCCAGCTTTTGCTTCGAAAGTAGTTGACGTGGTTGGTGCTGGCGATGCGTTCTTTGCTTACACTGCGCCGTGCATGGCACTGGGCCTGCCGCAGGATTTAACCTCATTTATTGGCAACGCGGTTGGCGCGCTGGCCGTGCAAATTGTTTGTAACCGCAAGCCTGTTGACGTGGTTGACCTGATGAAATATGTCACCCGCTTGCTTAAATAGGGGGAAAAATGAAAATTACAGAATATTATAACGCGTTAAGTGAATTTATAAAACAAATTGAAGCTTTAGATAAGAAAGGTGCTAGATTGGATTTTTCTTTTGCAGTTGATAAGGCAATTGAGCTGATTGTTAAGCAGGGTGAAAAGGGCAAGAAGGTCATTTTTATCGGCAATGGCGGCAGTGCGGCAATTGCAAGTCACATGGCAGTTGATTATTGGAAGAATGGTAAGATCAAAGCCACAGCATTTAACGAAAGCTCACTTCTAACCTGCATTAGTAATGATTATGGTTATAAGCATGTTTTTGAAAAACCAATTGAGATGTTTGGCGAACAGGGAGATGTTTTAATTGCTATCAGCAGTTCAGGTAACTCAGAAAACATTTTAAATGGGGTTGCCGCAGCTCGTGCTAAAGGTTTAACAGTTATTACTCTTTCCGGGTTTGCGCCTGAAAACCATTTAAGGAAAACCGGCGATCTAAATTTTTATGTTCCTGCCAACGCGTACAGCCATGTTGAAATAATACATGAAACGATCTGCCATTACATGCTGGACATGATAATTCATCAGAAACAGGAGGAGAAAGTCTAATGTTGAAGAATGTTTTAGTCACCGGCGGAGCAGGCTATGTTGGCTCAGTCTTAATTCCAAAACTTTTGGCTAAAGGTTATAACGTTAAAGTTTTAGATCTGTATATTTATGGCGATGATGTTTTGTCATCTGTTAAAGCTAATCCCAATCTTAAACAAATTAAAGGCGATATTAGAGATGCTAAACTGCTGGAAAAGGAATTAGCTGGTGTTGACGCGGTTATTCATTTAGCGTGTATTTCAAACGATCCAAGTTATGAACTAAATCCTGATCTTGGCAAATCAATTAATTACGATGCTTTTATTAGTTTGGTTGATCTTTCTAAAAAAGCTGGAGTTAAACGCTTTATCTATGCCTCAAGCTCCAGTGTTTACGGCATTAAAGAAGATGATAATGTTACAGAAGATTTACCGCTTGAACCGCTGACTGATTATTCAAAATACAAAGCTTTATGCGAAGATGTTTTGTTAAAAGAAAAAACTCCCGGCTTTACAGTTCTGGTTTTAAGGCCGGCCACAGTTTGCGGATATTCACCTCGTTTGCGTTTAGACCTTTCAGTTAATATCTTAACTAACCACGCAGTTAACAAAAGTAAGATAACTGTTTTTGGGGGAGAGCAGAAGCGGCCAAACATTCATATTGAAGACATGACAGACCTTTATGTTAAAACTCTTGAATACCCAGATGAAAAGATTGATGGCAAAACCTTTAATGCCGGCTATGACAATATGAAGATGAAAGATATTGGCCAGGCTGTTTATAATGTTGTTTCCAAAAAGATGGGGAAAGACAATTTAGAGCTGGTGACCACGCCAACTGATGATAATCGTTCTTATCATGTTTCTTCGCAGAAAATTAAGGATGAGCTCGGGTTTGAGGCCAAAAGGACTGTTGAAAAAGCAATTGAGGATTTATGCGATGCTTTTAAGGCAGGCAAGATCCCCAATCCAGATGATAAGCGCTATTACAATATTAAAACAATGCAGGCAATTAATTTAAAATGATTAAAAAACAGTCAAAAGAACTTACACTATATTACAACATGCTCAGGATTCGCGGGGTTGAGGAGTCCATTGCCGCGCTTTATCCTGAACAGGAAATGCGCTGTCCTGTGCACTTGTGCGCTGGCCAGGAAGCAATTGCGGTTGGGGTCTGCGCTAATCTTAAGAATCAAGATTATGTTTTAAGCAACCACCGCAGTCACGGCCACTATTTAGCCAAGGGCGGGGACCTCAAGGCCATGATGGCGGAAATTTACGGGAAAGCAACCGGTTGCTGCGGCGGCAAGGGCGGCTCAATGCATTTAGTTGATTTGAATGTTAATTACTTGGGTTCTACCCCAATTGTTGCGGGAATTATTCCTGTAGCAGCAGGTGCGGCTTTTGGCACGCAGCTTAAGGGTGAAAAGGGCAAAATAACAGTTGTTTTTTTGGGAGATGCGGCAGCAGAAGAGGGCGTGTTTTGCGAAACCTTAAATTTTGCCGCGCTCAAGAAATTACCAATTCTTTTTGTCTGCGAAAATAATTTATATTCAGTTTACTCGCCGCTGTCAGTGCGCCAGTCTGGCGACCGGGAAAATATTAATATTGCCAAGGCCTATGGCATTCATGCGGAAAAGGGTTATGGCAATGATGTTGAAGAAGTTAGTAAGATAGCATCAAAAGCCATTGAATATACTCGCCAAGGCAAAGGTCCTTCCTTTATTGAGTTTGAAACCTATCGTTTTCGCGAGCACTGCGGCCCGAATTATGACAATAAATTAGGCTACCGCACAGAATCAGAATATGAAGAGTGGCGGCAAAAATGCCCGCTGGATAATTATGAGAAGAAACTAATTAAACAGGATAAACTTAATCCACAATCAATTAGTGATTATAAGCAGGAAATTGAAAAAGAGTTTTGTGAAGCAGTTAGATTTGCTAAAGAAAGTCCTTTTCCCCAAGTAGAAGAAATTAACAGGAATGTTTATGCGTGAAATAACTTTTGCAAAATCTGTTTTAGAAGCAACTGACCAGTGTTTGGCCAATGATCCATCAGTTTATCTTATGGGGTTAGGCGTAACAGATCCTAAAGGCGTTTTTGGCACAACAGTTGGCTTAGAGGAAAAACACGGCAGCCAAAGGGTCATGGACATGCCGGTGGCTGAAAACGGCATGACAGGAATTGCCATTGGTTCTGCCATAGTTGGCATGCGGCCGATTTTGACGCATCAGCGTGTTGATTTCATGCTGTTATCATTAGACCAGATTCTCAATAATGCGGCTAAATGGCATTACATGTTTGGCGGCAAGATGAAAGTGCCGTTAGTTATCCGTTTAATCATTGGCAAAGGCTGGGGACAGGGTCCTCAGCATTCGCAAAGCCTGCAGGCGCTCTTTGCTCATATCCCTGGACTTAAAGTTGTTATGCCAACCACGCCT
>JAHIUL010000022.1 GCA_018817195.1 Candidatus Margulisiibacteriota bacterium | reverse complement strand
TAAACTTCATATTATTGTGATGTATGCTATGTTCTTTATGGCTATGGCTATCTTGTATTTGCTCGGGTTAAAAGCCGCGCCAGTCACCCTGCAAAAAGGTTTAGCGCTGCTAACTACAATAATTTTTCCGGCTTTGGCAGTTATTTCATCTTTTTCCAGAAAAGCAAAACCGTTCTCTGTTGTTTGGGAGTCAGCTTTTATTGTGCTGAACATTGTTGCTGAAGCTTTTGTTGGTGTATTTATTTTAACCGGCTTGCTGGCAGACCACCGTTTTATGCTGGGGGTCGAAACCTTTCGCGGTGTAAAAATCGCCTTGATTGCACCAATTCTTCTAGTCGCGCTTTATTTTGCTTTAAAACAAAAAGACGAGGGCAGCTTTAAAGACCGGCTAACTTACTTTTTGGGCACCAGGGTCTCAATTGCTTCAATTGTCACTGGACTATTTATCCTGGCTGCGCTGGCAATTTTTGTGGCCCGCTCCGGCAACTTTGTCCTGCCAGTGCCTGGGATTGAAAAACTGTTCAGGAATTTCCTTGAAACACTTTTATTTATCCGGCCGCGGTCAAAGGAATTTTTGATTGGTTATCCATTATTATTCTTGTCAGCTGCTTTATATTTAAAAGACAGGCGCACCTGGCTGTGGATACTGGCGCCGTTGGGAACGATTGCCCCAATTTCAATCTTAAATACTTTTTCCCATATTCATACGCCGCTGATGATTTCTATGATCAGGACATTTAATGGCCTGGTCCTGGGCGTAATAATAGGCTTGTTAGTAGCTTTTATAGCTAATAAGTTATTAAAAACCCAGGAATGGTAAAGTCATGAACGTGCTGGTTTCCGGCTACTACGGTTTAGGTAATATTGGCGACGAGGCAGTATTGCAGGCAATTGTCAAAGGCTTAACAAATGCAAAGATAACAGTCTTGTCTGCTAATCCTGAATTAACCATTCGTCAACACAATATCCGCGCTGTTAACCGCAATAATCCTTTCAGCTTATTGTTTGAACTCTTAAGAACAAACATCTTTATCAGCGGCGGCGGCACATTATTTCAAAATATTACCAGCAGCCGTAGCTTAATCTATTATCTCTGCCAGATCATTTTAGCAAAGTTACTATTTAAAAAAGTGATTGTTTTTGCCCAGGGCTTTGGACCGGTTAAGGGCAGGGAGTGGCAAAGGCTGATCAGCTTGATATTAAATAAAGTTAACTTAATCACTTTGAGGGACAAAGATTCATTTGAAGAATTGCAAAAGCTTGGCATTAATAAACCAAAAATCGAAGTAACAGCTGATCCAACATTTACATTGCCGTTGCCAGACAAAGCAATTGGCCGCAAAATTTTAAAAATCGAGGGTGTGCCGGAAGGCAAAAAGTTAGTCGGCATTGTAGTTAGAAATTTAAAAGGCAAACCATTTGACCAGCAACTAGCTGAAATCATAAACTGGCTCAAGCAAACATACGATTATTTGCCTGTTTTCTTATTATTTAAATCACCCGCAGACATGGAGCCAACAGTCCATGTTGTTAAGCATTTGATAACAGACTCAAAGGTTGTTTTCCGCGAGTCAACACCCGATGAGATGCTGGCCATTATTGCCAATCTTGATTTGTTAATCGGCATGAGACTTCATTCCTTAATCTTTGCTGCAATGAATTCTATCCCCATGCTGGGGTTATCGTACGACCCAAAAGTTGAATCTTTTATGAAAGAAATTGATCAGCCGTATATTAAGCTTGATGAAGACTTTGATATAGAGCACGTAAAAACACTGGTCAAAACTGCTCTAGGCAAAAAAAGCACAAATCTTACCAGCTTGCAGCAACGGGCAAAAAGAAACTTTGAGGTAATAAATGCATAAGATAATTGATTTTGCAGGAATAAAAGTTGACAATATCACGCTGAAAGAGGCTTTGGCCAAGGTTGAGGAATTTATATCTTCAAACAAACCTCACTTTATAGCTACGCCAAATCCCGAAATAATCGTAGCCAGCCAGGAGGATGAAGAATTAAGGAACATAATCAATTCCGCTGACTTGCGCATCCCGGACGGCATCAGCATGGTTGTGGTTTCCAAGATATTGATGAGCCCTTTAAAAGAGCGTGTTTCCGGCATTGACCTGATGCTAAAACTGGCAGAATTCTGCAGTGTGAACCATAAAAAAATATTTTTACTTGGTAGCGGGCCAGGAGTTGCTGAAGAAGCAGCTGCTAACCTGGTTAAAATCTTTCCCACACTCCAAATAGTCGGCACCCAGAATGGTTATTTTAAAAATGACATGGAAGTGGTTAACCAAATAAAGACTGCGCAGCCGGATATTTTATTTGTTGGCCTTGGGGGAGGGCGCCAGGAAAAATGGTTAAACAGCCATTTGAAAAACTTAAATGTGCCTGTCAGCATGGTAATTGGCGGCAGTCTTGATGTAATTTCGGGCCGCAAGAAAAGGGCGCCCAAATGGGCGCAAAGGCTTTATATCGAATGGTTGTATCGCTTGATTAGCGAGCCAAAGAGGTGGAAAAGACAACTGGCTCTGCCCAAATTTCTCAGTTTAACATTATTTAGAAGGGTGTTATAATACAAAAAATATTTGCTTGAGGAAGTATTATGGCTGAACAATTAAAAGAAAAAGTTATTTTAGATATTAATTTGCCAGGATTAAAAATATTTAAAAAAGGCAAGGTTAGAAATGTTTTTGACCTGGGCGATAAACTTTTGCTGGTTGCCTCAGACCGCATCTCAGCTTACGACTCCGTCATGCCCAACGGTATTCCTGACAAAGGCAAGATATTGACCCAGCTTTCCGCTTTTTGGTTTGAATTTACTAAAGACATTATTGACAACCATGTTATCAGCGCCGACCTAAACAAATTTCCCTCAGACATTAAAATTCACGACGACATAAAAAGCATCTTAGACAAGCGCTCTATGCTGACAAAAAAGACGGATTCAATTGATGTGGAATGTGTTGCTCGAGGTTATCTGTCAGGCTCAGCCTGGAAAGAATACCAGGGAACAAGCTCTGTTTGCGGCATTAAACTGCCGGCTGGCTTAAAGGAATCTGATAAGCTGCCTGAACCAATCTTTACTCCGGCTACCAAAGCTGCAACTGGCCATGATGAAAATATCTCTGAGCAAAAAATGATGGATATAATCGGCACTGAAGCAGGCACTTTTCTGCGCGATAAAACCCTGGAAATTTATAATAAAGCTCGCGATTATGCTGATTCCAAAGGCATTATTATTGCTGATACCAAGTTTGAATTTGGTAAATTAGACAAGAAAATTATTTTAATTGATGAGATTTTAACTCCTGATTCATCAAGGTTCTGGCCCAAAGACACCTATAAGCCAGGCGGCGCTCAGCCCAGTTACGACAAGCAGTTTGTGCGCGATTATTTGATCTCAATCAAATGGAACAAAGAGCCGCCAGCGCCCAGGTTATCTGATGAAGTTGTGGAGAAAACCCGCGAAAAATACCTGGAGGCTTACAAGCAACTGACAGGTAAAGCGGATATTTAAATGAGGTGAAATAAATTGACTACTCCACATCGCCAAAAAACTAAAGAGATTAAAGTAGGCAATCTGGCAATTGGCGGAGGACACCCAATCACAGTCCAGTCCATGACAAAAACCAAAACCGCTGATATTGACGCCACAGTTAAGCAGATCCATAATTTAGAAAAAGCCGGCTGCCAGATTGTACGCTGCGCTGTGCCGGATAAAGAAGCAGCCGAAGCTTTAAAAGAAATCAAGAAGCAAATAAATATACCACTTGTGGCTGATATCCATTTTAACCATAATTACGCCTTAATTGCCGCGGAAGCCGGGGTTGATAAGTTAAGAATCAATCCAGGCAATATTGGGGATGAAGAAAAGATAAAAGCAGTAGTTAGTGCGGCTAAAGATCATAAGATCCCAATTAGGATCGGCGTAAATTCCGGCTCGCTTGAACCTCAAATCCGCAAAAAATACCAGGGCCATGTTACGGCTGAAGGCCTGGTCAAAAGCGCTCTAAATAATATTAAGATCCTTGAAAAACACGATTTTACAGATATTATTGTTTCAATTAAAGCTACCAGTGTGCCTATGACCATAAAAGCCTATCAAATGATCAGCAAAAAGGTTAACTATCCCATGCATGTAGGCATTACTGAAGCTGGTATTCCGAAAATAGGGGTTGTTCGCTCTGCAGCAGGGATTGGTGCTATTTTAGACCATGGGATAGGGGACACAATCCGCGTTTCTTTAACAGGGGACCCGCTTGAAGAAGTACGCGTTGCTTACGAAATTCTTAAATCATTTGAGCTGACTTTCCATGGGGTGACGATTATTTCGTGCCCAACCTGCGGCAGGACTGATATTGATGTCGTCAAAATTGCCCAGGAAATTGAGCAAAAAACACGCCATATTAAACAACCTTTAACCGTGGCTATTATGGGCTGTGAAGTTAACGGCCCTGGCGAAGCTGCTGATGCTGATGTTGGTTTGGCTGGCGGACGCGGGGTTGGCTTGATTTTCCGTGAAGGACAGGTTGTCAGAAAAGTGCCGGAAGCTGAAATGATTGAAGCCCTGCTTGATGAAGTTGAAAGCATGGCAATTCAATAACTTAAAACTTAAAATTTAAAAGTTAAAACTAAGGAGTTTATTATTATGATAGATAGATATACACTGCCGAAAATGAGGGAAATTTGGTCTGAGGAGCACAAATTTGCCACCTGGCTGCAGGTTGAAGTTGCTGCGTGTGAAGCCTGGGGAAAGCTGGGCAAGATCCCGTCCGGCGCGCTGCGCAAGATAAAAAGCAAAGCCAATTTTTCAATTAAACGGATTGATGAGATAGAGAGAACTGTTGATCATGATGTAATTGCTTTTTTGACCAGCGTGGCTGAAAAAGTTGGGCCAGACAGCCGCTTTATCCATATGGGCATGACATCATCGGATGTGGTGGATACTTCACTTTCTTTAATCATGAGAGACGCGGCTGATATTATTCTCAAAGATATTGATGAATTTATTAAAGTGCTCAGGAAAATGGCCAGAAAATACATGGGCGTGGTTATGATGGGCCGTTCACACGGCGTGCACGCAGAACCCATGACTTTTGGCTTAAAATTCGCGCTCTGGATGAAGGAAATGGAAAGGAATAAAGAGCGCATGTTAGCTGCGCGTAAGACTATCAATGTTGGCAAAATATCCGGCGCAGTCGGCACTTATTCTAATATTGATCCGCGGGTTGAAGAAATTGCCTGCAAAAAATTGGGGTTAACTCCGGATCCAGTTTCAACCCAGATTATCCAGCGCGACCGCCACGCAGAATTTGCCACTGTATTGGCCATTGCAGCCGCAACCTTAGAAAAGATTGCTTTAGAAATCCGCGGCCTGCAAAAAACCGAGATTGGTGAAGTTGAAGAACCATTTCGCAAAGGCCAAAAAGGCTCATCCGCCATGCCGCACAAGAAAAATCCCATTACCTGCGAACGGGTATGCGGTCTAGCCAGGATTGTAAGGGCTAATGCCATGGTTGCGCTTGAAAATGTGGCCCTGTGGCATGAACGCGATATCAGCCATTCATCAACTGAGCGCATATCTGTGCCTGACAGCACAATTTTAGTTGATTATATGCTGCAAAAGATGATTTATGTGATTGATAACCTGGTTGTTTTGCCGGAAAAGATGAAGCAAAACATAGCAAAATCTCAAGGCTTAACTTTCTCACAAAGGCTCTTAATTGCCTTGATTGATAAGAAATTAACCCGTGAACAAGCTTATGCCATTGTCCAGACAGCAGCTATGCAAGCCAGGACATCAGGCAGGCACTTAAAAGACCTGATATTGAACGATAAAAAAGCCCGCAAGTATTTATCTGCCGCAGAAATTGAAAATATTTTTGATATCAGATATTACTTGAGGAATGTTGACAAGATATACAAACGGCTCGGCCTATAAATTAAGCGGCAACTTAATGGCAAAAAAAATACTGATCATATTTGCCTGTCTAATTATTTTAGCGGGTAATTGTTTGGCTATCAAAATACGCGAAATGCCGTTTGTTTCTGACGTTCATCTAGGTTTTGTTTCTGGTATTGGCACAGGCCTTAATTTTGGCTTTGATGCTGGCATTAATGTTAATGAAAAATTAATGATTGGCCCGGAAATTGAGCAAGTCATTACTGACATTGATTATGCCTCAGATATCAATGCTACCAGATTAGGCTTATATTTGAATTACGACTTGTCTGAATATGTAGAAAAACTAGCTTTTAACCTGCATTACGGCTCAACTGGTTTTTATGTTTCGAAAAATGACATCAGATATGAATATCAAGGCAAAATTTATTATTTGCTGGCTAATAATTCATATAGCGGACAGTATTTAGCTTTTTCCCTGGATTATCCCTTAGGAGAATTTTTTATTAGCCCCAAATTAGTCATCAATAGCATCCACGGCGGCGGATCCTTTAACGAAATCGACCTCAATGTTGGCCGCAAATTTTAGCATTTTTCAACTCAAAAGTTAGCTTACCTGGATACAGTTACCAAACCTAACGTCGCTTAAAACGCATTTAATAAAGCCTGATTTTCCTTATTTTTGCTTTTTCTTAGAGTCTTGGAGCCTTAGAGGCAAAAAATGAAAAATAGCCGCAAAGGCTTGTCCTGAGTAAATCGAAGGACTCTAAGTCTCTAAGTAGAAGTGATGATTTAAAAATCTGGCCACAAAATAGGGGCCCAAAAGATTTTTCAAAGCTGATTATAAACCTCTGAAGGGCCAGGCATAAACAAGCAGGGAATAACCTCCAGAATAACTGTTTACAACGCATGGGGACAACTCACGGGTGATGCAATTTTTGGCTATATTACGCAT
>JAHIUL010000021.1 GCA_018817195.1 Candidatus Margulisiibacteriota bacterium | reverse complement strand
GCAGATAGCTACTTATTTGTAAAGCGCTCTGGGAGCGAGTTTCCGCCTAGCCATAATCACCTATTTACATCAGTAAACCACTCCCTAAAATACACTTGACTAAACATTGAATATTTGATATAATGAAATAATAAAAATAAACAATAAAAATGGCTGGACCTATAGGATTAAAAGTAGTCGGCGGATATCTTCTTAAGGCTTTAGGGGGTCACTTGGCTGGCCTAGCTAAAGCGTTGGCAGCAACCGCATTGTCGATTTCTGTAATGCTGGTTATTATTCACACAGTTCTAGTCACAATTCTGCTCCCCCTTATGAGGGTACTGTTGGAAACAGTAATTAAAACGCCTAATTTCTTAATTGAAGATCCTCGTGTCCAAGATATCTGGATGCTAACTTTGACCATCGCGAACAGCGTATTCTTATTCGCGCTTATTGTTGCTTCCATAACAATTATTCTTCGCATAGATACTGGAACTTATCAGATTAAAAAATTCATTACTACGTTAATCGCAGCTGTTGCCCTCAGCAACCTCAGCTTCTTAATAGTGAGAGCATTGGTCGATTTTGGAGATATATTGGCTGCAGTTTTCGCTAATATTGGAAGAGGCACAGACACTAGAGACGGTATTATTATTATCTGGGAATACCTTGAAGCTCTAACCCACATTCCAGTGTTGCCAGAGGGTATCCCCCCAATCGCTGGAATATCAAACGTGTTACTAGCAGCCGTTATATGCTGGCTTATGTTTAAAATTACAATCTTCGTTTTTGAAAGAGCATTGGCAGTAGCTTTTCTAGTAGTACTAGCACCCCTGGCTTTTGCGTCCACACTGCTCCCTAGTCTGAAGGAATATGGTAAAAACTGGTGGCCAATGGCTATCAAATGGATCCTGGCGTGGCCCATTTTTATTGGCATAATTAAAGTCTCTGTTATTTTTCTTAAAGCTTACGCTAACTCTCCGTCTGAACTTATCAGCTCCTTCCGATCACCTCTAGCTGAGGATGGCCCAGTAATAGCAACATTTTCTTTTGGTATAATCGGCCTCTTAATGCTCTATTATGCTTCAGAATTGCCCAAGAAGCTCAATCTTTCCGCCCCTCTAAGCGGTATGGTTGGTACTGGTGCCGATGCCTTGGCAGGCAAAGGTTATGTAGGTAAAGCTAGCAACTGGGTTGGTGCTACACTCCGCAATAGTGGTACTGCCAGAACCGTCGAAGGGTGGAGACAAGCCCAAATCGGGCAAGGGGGCCAAAGCTGGGTTGGAAGAACGGCGAACCAAATTATATCCAGAGCAGTTAACCCCCAGAGTATGCGCAACATAGCAACCGCAGATAGAGAAAAAGAGGTTATAGAAAAAACTATCGATAACTTAGCATATCAAGCACAAGAAAAATCCAAAACCCTAGCCAAACAGAAGGTGCTTGTAACAAACCCGGACGGCAGTATAAATGAAGAAAGTCCGAAATACGCTGCATACGAAGCCACTAAAAATGAGCATAAGAAATTATTGGGGTCCCTACAATACAACAACGAACAACTTAATAAAAAAAGCACCCTAGAAAGCATTGGCTCGGCAGATTCACTCACAGAGAAACTAAATAAAGCCATTGTTGACAGCAAAACAGGTAAAAGAGATGAACAAAGAAATGCACCCGGAAAAGCAAATCGCGCCGCTCACCAGCTACGTACCCTAGCTCGCTCTGTAAGCAGACGGCCAGAAGATGCCGCTATTGCCCAAGCAACCCTCGGTTCAGCCTACGTAAAAAAAGGGTTGGATGACATGGGATTAGACTCGAGTCAGTATAGTATCAGGAAATTTTCTAAACAAGATATCGGAGATTACGACGAAAGCATGGATGCAGAGTATGCCCGCGCGAAAAAGAAACGAGAAAATCTTGCAAGTGGTTTAGGTGGCAATGTGTTAGACATAGTTAAAGACGACGATACTGGTCTAGGCATGTCCTTCGCCATGTTATCTGTATTAAAGAGTATTAATAAGAATCTGAAAACCGGTAAATTTAGCGCACTACCTACGAACGCAGAGAAAGAGAGCACCCTCCAAGCAGTAATTGACGCCAGAGAAACAACAGGCAGTGTTAATAGCGCTGACATACTAAATCATATCCAAGGAGGTTCAGACAAGACGCTAGACAGTGATACGATGGATCTTTACACAGAGATAAACACCGCCCTGTCTTCAGCATCACCCAACAATGACAAACAAGCCATAGGAAAATTTGGGGCATTGTTCCATGATAATTCCGCTCAAATATCAGACACGATTGAAAAACTAGAAAAGCTACAAGCGGCTGAACAACAAGAGGATGAAATTAACACTGCAATTCAGGCTGATAATAAGAAATCAGAGATATCGTTTATCAACACTATTCGAAATCAGATCCAAGCCAAAGCATTAAAAAAAGTTAGCCAAGATAATAATATTGTAATTAACGCGGCTAATATGTCGGATGATATAAAACAACAACTTGATGCAGCAAAAAAAGCCGAGT
>JAHIUL010000020.1 GCA_018817195.1 Candidatus Margulisiibacteriota bacterium | reverse complement strand
TGCTGGGTTTTTAAAAAGTTTTTGGGATCAATATATTGGTTCCAGGCGCCAAGTTCATCGGCCGACATTATGTTAAATCGTTCCTGCCAGGTGCAGCCTTCAGGAATATAACCTGCGCCAAAAACATTGACCGCAGTTTTGAGGCGCTTATCCTGACCATTGGTTAAGATGGCGTTAACTCCGCCCCAGGACAGTCCCACCATGCCGATGCGGTCAGTGTCAACCATGTCCCTTTGGGTTAAAAAAGTAATGCCGTTCCTGACAGCAGCAACTGAGTGGATTAAATAGTTATAAGTTGGATCAGGCTTGGTCCTCAGCAGCACAGAAACATCCATGTCAGGACCTGTGGAGCGGGATCGGGCGCGTTTTTCGCCGTGGCCGGGCAAATCAATGCTTAAGACTGCATAGCCATACTTGGCCCAGTTGATAGTGTTGCCGAGTTCTGCCAAGCCGCCGCCGCCGTGGCTGATGAGAATTGTTGGCAGTTTGCCTTTGGCTTTAGCCGGGTAACAAAAATAGCCAAATATCCTGACTGGCTTCCCTTTAAAACTGCGGCTCTGGTAATAGACTTCTTCAACTTTGATTGTGCCTTTTTGGTAGGACCTGGCGATCTTATATTCCACCTGGTCTAATGGGATATCCCAGAGCTGGGATAATGTTAAGGCTGAATCAGCGGCAATCTGGCCGCTGACAAATAATATTGAGAATAAAAATATTAGAATTATTCGCACAACGTATGCTATTATAACATATCCAGCATTATGATAAAAAAGTTAATTTCAAAATTTACTAAAGAACGTGATTTTACGTCAATTCCCATTACCAAGGCGATTTGGCTCCTGGCCATCCCAATTATCATCAGCAATATGCTGCAGGCTATGTTTAACTTGATTGATATGGCCTGGGTGGGCAGGCTGGGGGCGGAAGCGCTGGCAGCTGTTTCCATGAGCGGCTCCATCCTGATGATTTTGATGTTCATAATGATTGGCGTTGGTATAGGAACCACGGCCATGGTATCTCGTTTTGTCGGAGCAAAAAAATATTCTGAGGCCAATACCACTGCCATGCAGTCTCTGCTTATGGGTTTGATAGGGTCTTTGGTCTTTGCTCTGGCTGGTTATTTCCTGTCGCCCTGGTTTTTGAGGATTTTAGGCGCGGAGCCGGCTGTAATTGCTTTGGGCACCGGCTATCTGCAGATAACATTTATTGGTGTAATTGTGATGTTTTATATGTTTTTAATTTCAGCCATTTTGCAGGGCGCGGGTGATACTGTCACTCCCATGCTTATACTGGCGGTTTCCGTTTTTATTAATATTATATTGGACCCTTTGATGATATTTGGTGTTGGGTTTTTCCCCAGGATGGGAGTCAACGGAGCTGCTTTAGCTACAGTAATTGCTGAGGGCATTGGGTCAGCCATTGCCTTGGAGGTTTTGCTTAAAGGCAGGTCCAAGGTGCATGTGAGGCTGGACCATTTTAAGGTTGATTTTGACCGCATGTGGCGCATTTTAAAAATTGGCATTCCCGCCTCAATCCAAATGAGCCTGCGCGGCCTGATGGGCCTGGTGCTGATGGCCATAGTGGCTGGTTTTGGCACTTATGCTATTGCGGCATATGGGGTTGGTTTAAGGTTAAGTATGCTGGCCATGATGCCTGGCTTTGCTTTTGGCGGGGCCGCAGCCACGCTGGTGGGGCAAAATCTGGGGGCGGAAAAACCTGAACGCGCGGTCGCTTCCGCCTGGAGTACTGTGGGATATTATTCAATATTTATGCTGTCCTTGTCGGTTTTGTTTTTTATTTGGGCGCCGCGTTTTATGATGGTTTTTAACAATCAACCTGAGGTTATAAGCATGGGCGCTGATTTCCTGCGCTTTATCGCGGCCGGTAATTTATTTGTGGCTGTTGGTTTAATTTTAGGCAGGTCAATCTCCGGCTCAGGGGACACAACTCCAGTGGCTGTCTTCACCTTTATTGCCTTATGGTTAATCCAGATGCCGCTGGCGTTTTTCCTTTCCCGCTTGCCTGTCCTAGGTGTGCGGGGAATTTGGATTGCAACATTAGTTGCGCAGGTTGTCCTGGCTGGCTTGACCACGTTTTGGTTTCAGCTGGGCAGATGGAAACATAAGAAAGTATGAGTTTTTTTAAGGCATTTTTTGCGGTTGATCTGTCACAGATAAAGAAAAAAGTTATTATTTCTCCGATTGTTTATCCTAATCAATTTGAAAGAGTAATTGGTCAAAAGGGCAAACATTATAAATCAACTTTAAGCTATCTCGTGGCGGATTTTAAAGACGTAACTTTTATTAAAACACCAATGACCCAAGCTGCGGTTTATGATTTGGTTGTTTTGCTGTCAAAAACACGATGCAAAGAAATTGTTTTTCTTGGCGCGATCGG
>JAHIUL010000019.1 GCA_018817195.1 Candidatus Margulisiibacteriota bacterium | reverse complement strand
ATGATCTGGAAATTTTCAGGACTATTGCAGAATATGTGGCAATTGCTCTGGAATATATCGTAAAGCCGTATGAGGAAGTCAAAGAAAAGTTTGAATTAACAGAAAGAAAGCTTGTTGAAACAGAAAAGCAGTTAGAGCGCTCCCAGCGGCTGGCTTCTTTGGGCACTGTTGCCGCCGGAGTTGCCCATGAGATACGTAATCCTTTAGCAATAATTCAATTAAAAACCCAAAATTTGCCTGATTCAAAGGAATTAAATGAGTATAAAGAGGTTGTAACTTCAAATATTGAACGGGCTACGTCTATCATCAGGCAGATGTTAAAACTCTCTAAACCAGAAGAAAAATCAATTGCTGAAATTGATTTGAATCAGTTGATTCAGGAAACCCTTCAATTATTTGTTATAAACCGGATTGCATTAAAAAAAGATTTAAAAGAAATTCCAAAGATCAAGGCTGATCAGAATGAGATAAAACAGGCCTTGATTAACCTGATTGACAATGCGGTTCATGCCATGCCTGATGGGGGAGAACTGGCAGTCAAAACTCAATATGATAAAGATGCTTCAACGGTGCGTTTGGAAATATCTGATACAGGGCAAGGGATTGCGCCGGAGCTTAAGGAAAAGATCTTTGATCCGTTTTTCAGTACTCGTCATGAGGGTGTTGGTTTGGGATTGCCTATAGCTTACAGGATTATCAGGGAACATGGCGGAGGTATTGAGCTAAAGAGTAAAGTAGGCAAGGGGACTACGTTTATTATTACTTTTCCTGCTTCCGGGAATTAAGCTTTTTTCCTCTTTTCTCGTTTCTCAAACCCTTCCATAAGAGTATCGCCAATCATCTCAATCCTAGAATCTTTGCTGGAAAATAATTTCTCCAGCTTTGAAAAGAGATCATATTTATTAAATGGTTTAGTAACGTAACCGGCAATCAGTCCATCTGTGGCTTTTTCCCATTTTTCTTCATCTTCATAAGCCGTAACCAGTATTACCTCAATTTTAGCGTCATATTCTTTTCTCAATTCTTCAAGAAATTGAAGGCCATCGATTTCCGGCATTTTAATATCCAGCAGAATACATCGAATTTTATTTTTAAAAACGCCAAAAACACCCTTGTTCTTTTTTAGGGCTTTATTTGCTTCTTTAGCAGAGTAGGCGACAATTGTTTCATATTTACCTGTTAATTTAAGGCTTTTTGCCAGTTCATCTGCGTATTCTATTTCGTCATCTACTATTAAAATTAGTGGTTTTGCCATAAGTAACACCTCATATTAGTAAGATAAGGAATTTTCCCACTTCATTATATATAAGTCAATATTAACCTCAATTTTAGCCTTTTTGTTTGAAGTCAAGTTCAAGTAATAGTATAATCTCTTAATGAATCTGCCTTCGTCTAATTGGAGCATTTGATGCCCAAAAAATTGTTTTCTTTATTACTAGGGCTTGCTTTAATGGTGCTTCCTCTTACTGGTTATAGTTTTGCTTATAATTTAAGATTAATGACAATGGGTGATGCCGAAGGCCTGATTAACGAGGGGAATGATTATAGTAATTATATTGAGCAGATTAACGGAATAAATATATCTAATGTTTCAGTTGCTCATTTGAACGATTCCTTCAGCTGTGGTTTTCCTCAAAATAATCGACCATCATCATATATATACGATCTGGAGAAAAAGGGAGTCAGGCAAGGTTATGATCTCAATTTTGCCCAGCCCTTTAGCAACGGCTTTAATTTAGGGATTCTTTATTTTAACGAAGCTAGAGATTATCGCTCTTCGTACATTAATTCATCGGGTAACTTCCAAATGCTTAATCGTGCTGGCCGGGCAGAAGCAAAAACCGTTATTTTGGGTTATAAATTAACAGATTGGTTTGATCTGGCAGTAGCTTATGATGATACAGCCCAGTTTGATACTTATGGGGGAACAGAGACTACTCGCGAAGGGGTTGTGAAGCAGGAATCGTCTTTTTATCGCGGCCTATCTTATGGTTTACGCTTATACAACGAAAACTGTTGGTTTAATCTTTCCCTCAGCGAT
>JAHIUL010000236.1 GCA_018817195.1 Candidatus Margulisiibacteriota bacterium | reverse complement strand
CGAAACACTGGAAACAGCGCTGCCTTGTCCTGTTTGCATAGGGTTTTTGCCTCCCATGTTGCCATAAGCGGCTGTGCCGCGGTTTAAGATACTTTCAAAAATAGATTGAAAAGAAACATTCAGTCTTTTATATCCAGAAACATTCATGTTGGCAATGTTTGAAGAAGTTGCTTCAAGGGCTGTATTGTAAGCTTCAATTGCGTTCTTTGCCTGGCTCATCATTCTAAGCATGCTCATCTTGTTTTACCTCCTTTAAATTGGACACTATTATGTTATCGAAATTAACATTAGCTTTTTTAAGTGCTAATTCTAGTTCAGTTAATGCGTCCTCCAGCAATTTCCTGTTTTCATCCTGGGTCTGGATTTCAATGGAGATCATGCCTGACCTTGAAGTTAAGATCAAAAGAAGTTCGCCCAGGTTCTCAGGTTTTAGGCCGACAGAAAGTTCTGCCCTGCCTTTGTCCTTAACCAGCTGGACCTGGGAAAGGATCTGGTCAACCAGAGACTGCAGGTCAAATTTATTTAGCATTTTCCCGTCAGACTGCGCCTGGGAGAGCAGGGGCTGGGCCTCAATGTTGGGTACCAGCCAGCCTGTCTGGGCCAGTATATCTGCCATGGTTTGTTTTGGGCTTGATGCAAAATAGTAAGCAAATTGGTCTGCCTGCGGCTGGCTTGAATGAGCCTGGTTTAATTGTAAATTTTGTGGTGCTGGTTGGTTTGCTTGGTCAGTTTCCCCTTGATTGATGGGGATATCTGAAAATAATTGTACTTTATGACTGCCTACTGGGTTGCTGCTCTGGCTAAAGCCTGGATATTGGAACCAGCTGGCAAAGTCAAATTGAGCCAGCGGGGAAAAAAACAAACTTATTTTTTTTTGTTCTTCATTAAGGTAGCGCTGGAAATTATTTGAAGAGGGGGTGGGGGCATAGGTTTCCTGATACAGACTGGGCTCAGGAGTTTGGATTTGGCTAACTTGGACTGTCACATGCCCTCCTTTAATTTAATCGAAAGTTTAGCGAAAAAACTTGCGTTAGTCAAGGTAAAAAAAATGCCTGGGAGGAGATTCGAACTCCTACGCTTTTGACGGCGCCAGCCCCTCAAGCTGGTGTGTCTGCCAGTTCCACCACCCAGGCCTATTTAATAAGACAATGATATCAAATTTCCCGGATGGCTTCTACAACTTCTTCGAGGCGCATGCCGCGGGAGGCCTTAACGAGGACGCGGTCGCCGGGTTTAATTATTTGTTTAAGTTTTTTAATAGCCGGTTTTTTGCCGGCAAAATGGTAATTGGCTTGCATGTCTTTGGATAGTTTGCCAATGGAAATAAGTTTGTTTACGCCAACCTGGCGGGCCAGCTGGCCGATTCTCTTGTGCGCGGCCTGGCTGCGTCCGCCCAACTCAAACATATCCCCGAGAACGGCTATTTTTCTGCCTTCTAAGCAGGCGAAGACTTTTAAGGCCGCTGCCATGGATTGAGGATTGGCATTGTATGTGTCATTAATAATTTTCACTTTATCCGCGCGGTTAATTACGTCCCAGCGTTTACTTGACGGCCTGAAACTTTCCAGCCCATTTTTAACAGATGATTTCTTTAACCGGAGTGTTTTCGCAACCGCAACCGCGGCCAGGGCATTATAAATGTTGTGTTCACCAGGCAAGGGAAGGTTAATGCCCTTCAGTTGTTTGGGCGTTATCCTGGCTTTCCCCAATATGCCGAAAGTAATAACATTTGACATTTGACATTTGACATTTGTCATTAAGTGTTCAAAATATTCGTCATCAGCGTTTATAACGGCAAAATCCTGTTTGGTCTGGTATTTAAAAATCTCAGATTTAGCTTTAGCTACATTGCGTTTTGTTTTTAAGAATTCCAAATGTGATTCGCCGATATTAGTTACAACAGAAATAGTTGGCCGGGCGATTTGTGCGAGCTGGGCAATTTCTCCCAAACCCTGCATAGCCATTTCAATAACCGCGGCTTTATGTTTTTTGGTCAGTTTTAAAAGGGTGAGGGGCACGCCGTATTCATTATTGAGGTTTTCTTCGTTTTTGAGAACATTTAATTCCTGGGAAAGGACAGCGGCAATCATGTCTTTGGTGGTGGTTTTGCCCACACTGCCGGTAACGCCAATCACAGGAATTTTAAACTTGCTGTGGTGATAAGCAGCCAGCTGGTGGAGAGCCTTTAAGCCGTCGTCAACTTCT
>JAHIUL010000235.1 GCA_018817195.1 Candidatus Margulisiibacteriota bacterium | reverse complement strand
CGGCCGGATGGAGTAATTGATACTTATGAGGATCAAGCCACCATTCCTAGTTACACTTTTGATCCCCAGGGTGACTATGACTTTAAGCTCGAAGTAACCGGCGCAGACGGGACCACCAAGAATTATGAAATTAGATCAGTCGGTGTTTATCCGCAAGATATTGACATGCCGCAGGCCAGCATCATTGCTCCTCCGGCTGCAAATGCGGGCGAAGCAGTTAACTTTTTTGCCGCGGACCCAGATCCAGCCAACACTTACCTCTGGGAGTTTGGCGACGGCACAAGCGCCACTGGACCAGCCCCTACCAAGACCTTTAATCCGCCTGTGGGCCAAATGGCAACTTACTCAGTTAAATTAACGGTTACCAATGCTGCTGGAACTGCGCAAGATGTGACTATGCAAAAGATCACCATCGTGCCTGATTCAGTTAACCCGCCTTCTTTCCTGCTGGATATTCCTTACGCTGCAGAGGATGACACCTATGTTCCAATGAGCGTAGAAAATCTCCCTGATCCCGGGAACTGGACCATCACCTGGCAATACGGAGATGGTTCTCCGCTTGGCTCTGGGATCAGCGCGGGCAACACTTATTCAGCACCCGGTGCGTATCAAATCGTCTGTACATTAACCAGCAACCTTGACCCTAGTTATCAGATCCATAAACCGTTTACTATAACCGTTGTGCCGCACGGCAGCCCAGTGCCGAACTTGGTACTGACCCCCGGCATGGGCCAGGCACCGCTTAATGTAACCGCGGATGCTGGTAACAGCTATGTATCAGCTGCCGGCGCAAGCATTGTGAATTATGAGTTTGACTGGGGAGATGGCAATTCAGATAGCGGTCCGCAATCCGCAAGAAACCATACCTTTAATTGCAGCGACAGCTCCTGCGCTTACACCGTAAGAGTCACTGTCGCTGACAGCAACGGAAATTCATCCATTATTTCCGCCGCGGTTGTCACCTGGCAGTAAATTCAACTTTCTAAAATTTTTTTAAACTATTTTGCGAAAAAGTGAAATTTCCTGCAAAAGATACCGATAAAATAACGGATGAAATGTAAATAATATTCATTTAGGAGGAAAGCATTGTGCCAACATTATTACCAAAAGTTACTGTAGCAACAAGATATTACCGAGCGAGAACAAGGGTGACAAGTCATCCCTTGTATCAAAGGTTAGCGCAAGGATACCATAATTTCTTTGGCACAGGTGGTCCGTCAAACTTTGTCATGGCCAACAGCGCGCCTATGACCGCGCGTGATTTAAAAATTACGCCGTGTATTCCTCAAAACTGCTTTGCGCAAGATAACACTGGCCCACAAAGTGGTGAAGTCCTGCCTGCCAATGCAGCAGCAGCAACTCCGGCCCCACCAGCTTCCGAAGCCCCAAAAAAACTTGAAGAAGCGCTTCATGTGCAAAATGTTATTCCCAGATCAAAACTGGGTAAAGCAACTATTTTTGGACTACATGCCCTTCCCTTTATTGGCTATGCTTTATACGCGCTTGGCATGCCGGTTTTAGGCGCTCCAGCCGCGCTTGCTGTGGCACTTTTTAAAACTGTGGGCGCTGCAGGACTCCTCCTTAACCATCTTCCAGGCTTGCTTACGCATGGCGTCTTCACCATTGTAAAGTCATTTAAAAAACACGGAGCATGGAAAGAGCTCGCCGCTTCTATAAAAACTGACGCGGATAAAGCCGCAGTAGCAAACTGGCTCAAGGGCCTGGATGAAAAAAAGCAGGCAAAGTATCTGAAGCAAATAGAAAAGAGAGATGAAAACCTGGGGACCGAGATTAAGGCTTTGATGAAAAATGAACAGACAACTCCGCCTTCTCCAGACGATGTTGATGGCAACATCCTTTCACCCGACCAAAAACAGCAAATAGATGATCTGGTTGCCAAAACAACGTTCAATAACGATCTACCAGGACTTAGAGATGCAAGAAAAACCCTCGAGGACTTAAAAACTCTCAGAGAAGGAATTACAAATGCTAACAATCATGATCATCAAAGAGCTTCTGCTGCGATCTCTAACCTCGAAAACACAGTCATCCCGCAGATCGAAAAAGACCTTGGGCTCCGGCTCACTGGTGAAGATGGCATAACATACGTAATAGAGCCGAAACCCGATAACGAACGTCCATGTAGACGCAGCAATCAAGCTGCCCCAAAAGTGATTCCAAATGGACAATTACTAGGCGTGGGCGGAACCGCCGATGTTTATCTTGCCAGAAATCTGCAAACTGGCGAATACTTCGCCCTCAAAATAATGTGTGAAGATGCACCTGGCCTTAGTGAAGAGAGAACTATCAGAAGAAAACGGCTGGAGCAGGAATACGAAATTCTTCAAAAACCAGAGCTGCAGGGCTCTCCCTTTTTCATGAAATCTCTAAGTAAAAACACTAAAGGGAATCTATTCTGGTTTACGATGCCTTATATGAATCCAGAAAATCAACCAACCTTGCAAAAATTTGTAAGAAATCCAGGAAAATACGGTGTTGATCTAAGAGGAGAAGAAGGCCACAATATTATAGTTAATATTTTAACCCAACTTTGCGAAGGTTTTAAAATTGCGGACGGTTTAGGCATTTCCCATCGGGATATTAAACCTTCTAATATTTTTATCTCCATAGAAACACTAGCTGATGGAAGAAAGATAATTAGTCCCATTATTACAGACTTTGGAATAGCCAAAGACTTCGGAAGCCCTACGGAATTAACTCAAGCTGGTACAGCCTTGGGAACTTTACCCTTTCTCCCTCCTTATTACATGCTTTTTCTTCTTAAGAAAGGAGAAATGAGCCCTGCTCAGACAAGATCTGTTTTTGGCAAAGTTGATAGATATTCTTTAGGAATAGCAGCCTATATGATGTATTCAAATTTAAAACATCCCTATCCGCAAGCACAACGT
>JAHIUL010000234.1 GCA_018817195.1 Candidatus Margulisiibacteriota bacterium | reverse complement strand
GGCTTTTCGGCTCGACACCTTTGAGTCCTGCCCCTCAAGCCTTCACAAAGGTGTCGAAGGGCAAAGGTGTCGGTGATGATAAAATATGGAAGAATGCCAAAACAACAAGGACTATACGACCCGCAATACGAACATGATAATTGCGGGGTCGGCTTTGTGGTCAACATCAATGGTGAAAAGGGAGCGATATTGTCCAGCAGGGGCTTGGCATTCTCAAAAGGCTATCCCACCGTGGGGCTGTTGGCGCTGACCCCAAAACTGGCGACGGCGCAGGCATCCTTGTTCAGATCCCGCATGACTTCTATGTAAAAGTCTTTCCTAAAACACCTCGCTTTGGGGCTTACGGAACTGGCTTGATTTTTCTGCCCCAAAATAAAAAATTGCGTTCTGTGTGCAAAGAAGTAATTGCCAGGATTGTTGAAAAACACGCTCAGATATTGGTTGGCTGGCGTTTGGTGCCTGTTGATGACGCTGAGATTGGCGAGACAGCTAAAGCTACCCAGCCAGTGATAGAGCAGGTTTTTATTGGTAAAGGAAAAAGTGTAAATAGCCGCTTGGAGCTTGAGCGCAAACTTTACACTATTCGCCGGGAAATTGAGAAAGAAATAATTGCCGAAGGGTTCTATATTACTACTTTATCAACCCGCACCATTGCTTACAAAGGTTTGTTAATGGCTGAGCAAGTTGAGACATACTTTTTAGACTTAAAAGATCCTGATTTTAAAAGTGCCATTGCTTTAGTCCACTCTCGTTACAGTACTAATACTTTTCCTACCTGGGATTTAGCGCAGCCATTTAGATTTTTGGCTCATAATGGGGAAATAAATACCCTGCGCGGTAATATTAACTGGATGCGCGCCCGGGGCGTTGATGTAATTGTTCCAGGCGGCAGTGATTCTGCTGCTTTAGATAATGTGTTTGAATTATTAACCTTGTCAGGCAGGTCTCTGCCCCATGCCATGATGATGTTGATTCCTGGAGCCTGGGAACATAACGAATTGATGAACAAAGAAGTAAAGGATTTTTACAAATATCATGCTTGTTTTATGGAACCCTGGGATGGGCCGGCTGCGGTGGCTTTTACAGACGGCAAGCATGTTGGCGCTGTTCTGGATAGAAATGGTTTGCGGCCAGCGCGTTACATTGTTACTAAGAGCGGCAAGGTTATTATGGCTTCAGAAGTTGGCGTGCTTGATGTGCCGGCTGAGGAAATTAAAGTTTCCGGCCGCTTAGAGCCAGGCAAGATGTTTTATATTGATACAGAAACTAGCCGCATTGTTGAAGACCAGGAAATTAAAGAAGAAATTTACAACCGCAGGTTTTATGGGCAGTGGTTAAAAGAAAATTTGGTTGAGCTGGAAGCATTGCATAAGGTTGGCGGCGCTGAACAAGAAGAGCTTGATGCAAAAACCTTGTTAAAGGTGTTTGGGTACAGTCGAGAAGATTTACGAACTATTCTTAAACCCATGGCTGAAAAGGGCCTGGAGCCAGTTGGCTCAATGGGTAATGACACGCCGCATGCTGTGTTGTCACAAAAACCACAGCTGCTTTATAGCTACTTTAAACAACTATTTGCCCAGGTAACCAATCCGCCAATTGATCCGATCCGAGAAGAATTGGTCATGAGTTTGGAAAGTTATATTGGCCCTCAGCGCGATATTTTAAAGGAAACGCCTGAGCATTGTCATAAGCTTGAGGTTTCTGAGCCGATTTTAAGTAATGAGGAATTGGAAAAGATAAGGCATATTCAAGATAAGGGGTTTAAGACAAAAACAATCTCAATTCTTTTTGAGGATAAGGAGAAGGCCAAGGCAAAGGACAAGGAGGCCAAGGCTAAGGTTTTTGTGAAGGCGTTGGACAGAATATGCAAAGAAGCGGAAGAAGCTATTAAGGAAGGGTTCACCTTTATAATATTAAGTGACAGAGGAGTGGATGAGCAACTGGCTGCTTTGCCGGCGCTGTTGGCTGTTGGTGCAGTTCATCACCATTTAATCAGAAAAGCTTTGCGCACGCAGGTTAGTTTAATCGTAGAAAGCGCAGAACCAAGGGAAGTACATCATTTTGCTTTGTTATTTGGCTACGGAGCAGAATTGATTAATCCTTACCTGGCTTATGAAGCCATCAGTTACATGGTTGACCAGGGCGACCTTGTTTTAGATGCCAAAACAGCGGTTAATAATTTTCGTAAAGCTGTTAACAAAGGGATAAAGAAGGTTCTCTCCAAGATGGGAATCTCAACACTTAACAGTTATCGCGGCTCGCAAATATTTGAAGCCTTAGGGATAAATGATGAGGTAATCGAAAAGTGTTTTGATAACACGCCTTCTAGAATTGGCGGGGCAGGCTTTGCTGAAATTGCGCAAGAAGCGATTTTGCGGCACAACCAGGCTTTTGGGAATGATTCTGTTTTACCGAGTGGAGGCTTGTACCAGTGGCGACGTGACGGCGAGTTCCATCTTTGGAACCCGCTGACGATTTCTGCTGTTCAGGATGCTGCACGCAATAATGATTATGCTCGGTTTAAAGAATTTACAGATTTAATCAATAACCAATCAGCCAGCCCAACAACTTTACGCAGTTTACTAAAGTTTAAGAAGGCAAAGCCAATCCCAATTGAAGAAGTTGAACCGGTTGAAAGCATTATGAAGCGTTTTGCCACAGGGGCCATGAGTTTTGGCTCAATCAGCGGGCCAGCGCACGAAATAATTGCCCAGGCCATGAACATGATTGGGGGAAAGTCCAATACCGGTGAGGGGGGCGAAGATCCGGCTCGGTTTAAAGACAACCGCAGAAGCGCGGTTAAGCAGGTTGCTTCAGGCAGATTTGGCGTAACAACTAATTATTTAGTTAATGCTGATGAACTGCAGATTAAAATTGCCCAGGGTGCCAAGCCCGGGGAGGGCGGCCAGCTGCCAGGCCATAAAGTTAGTGAAATAATTGCGCGCACGCGTTATACAACGCCAGGCGTAACGTTGATATCTCCGCCGCCGCATCATGATATTTATTCAATTGAGGATTTGGCGCAGCTAATCTTTGACCTAAAAAATGTTAATCCTAAAGCGCGTATTAGTGTTAAATTGGTTTCTGAAGTTGGGGTGGGTACTGTTGCTGCAGGCGTGGCTAAGGGTCATGCTGACATGATTTTGATTTCTGGCGGCGATGGTGGTACTGGAGCTTCGCCAATCAGTTCTATCCGCCACGCAGGGCTGCCTTGGGAATTAGGTTTGTCTGAAACGCACCAGACTTTGGTGTTAAACGATCTGCGCAGCCGAGTACGTATTCAAACTGACGGCCAATTGCGCACTGGCAGAGATGTAGCGATTGCAGCTTTACTTGGAGCTGAGGAATTTGGTTTTGCTACTTTAGCTTTGATAGTTTGCGGCTGTGTGATGTTGCGGCATTGCCATTTAAATAATTGTTCTGTTGGTGTGGCAACACAGGATGCGTGTTTGTCCAAGAGATTTCGCGGCAAGCCTGAATATCTTGTCAATTATTTCCATTTCTTAGCTCAGGATTTGCGGGAGATCATGGCTGAGCTGGGAGTTAAAACAATTGATGAAATGGTTGGTAGGACTGATTTATTGGAGCTTGATAAGAATTTGCTGCCGTGGAAGGCCACAAGTTTGGATTATTCCAAAATACTTTATCGGCCTGATACTGCAGAGGCCCACTGCACGCAAAAACAGGACCATGCGATCGATAAAATTTTGGACCGCAAGTTGATTAAGCTGGCCAAGCCTGCCTTAGATAATAAGGAAGCAGTTAAGCACGAGTTAGAAATTAATAATTTTAACCGCACTGCCGGCGGAATGTTAAGCGGTGAACTGGTTAAGAAGTATGGTGAACAAGGTTTACCGGAGGATACGATCCATTTCAAATTTAAAGGGGTAGCCGGCCAGAGTTTTGGCGCCTGGTTAGCCAGTGGCATTACTTTTGAGCTGGAAGGTATGTCAAATGACTATGTGGGCAAAGGCATGTTTGGCGGAAAGATCATTATCCGGCCTAACCACCAAGCCACCTATCTACCTGAACAAAATATAATAATTGGCAACACTACTTTTTACGGCGCGATTCGCGGCGAAGCGTTTATCCGCGGCATAGCTGGCGAGCGTTTTTGCATCCGCAATTCTGGTTTGAATGCAGTGGTTGAAGGAGTGGGGGATCATGGTTGTGAGTACATGACCGGCGGCAGAGTAGTTATCTTGGGCAAAACCGGACGAAATTTTGCAGCAGGAATGTCGGGCGGGATTGCTTACGTATATGATAAGTTTGGCGAATTTTCTAATAAATGCAATCACAGCATGGTTGAGCTGGAAACTTTAGATAAAAAAGATCAGAAGTTAATTATGGAATTGTTAAATAAGCACTTTCAATATACGCGCAGCCCGGTTGCCAAGATAGTTTTGGATAATTTTTCTGTTGAAAAGCGTAAGTTTATCAAAGTCATGCCGATCGAATACAAGCGGGTCCTGCAGGAGCGCGCCATGACTGAAGAAGAGCTGGAACTTTTGGAGGTCTCTGATGGGTAATCCAAAGGGATTTTTAAATATTAAGCGTGAGGTGGCGGAGTATAGGCCGGTCTGTGATCGGGTAAAAGACTATGGGGAAGTGGCGAAGTTGCGCAGTGACGGCCTGTCGCGGGATCAGGCTTCTCGGTGTATGGATTGCGGGGTGCCTTTTTGCCACTGGGCTTGTCCGATTGCTAACTTTATTCCAGAGTGGAATGATTTAGTTCACAATAACGAATGGGAGCGGGCATTTGAGCTGCTTGATGCTACTAATATTTTGCCAGAAGTTACTGGTCGTGTTTGTCCTGCG
>JAHIUL010000233.1 GCA_018817195.1 Candidatus Margulisiibacteriota bacterium | reverse complement strand
GTCAGGGTAAAGGTGGTTAAGAACAAGGTGGCCCCGCCCTTCCGCGAAGGCTATTTCGTCAATATACACGGCCAGGGTATTTTGCACGAAGCTGAAATAATTGACCAAGCCCTCAAGCTGGACCTGGTGCAAAAAAGCGGGTCATGGTACGCCCATGACAACAATAAGCTTGGCCAGGGTTTTGAAGCCGCAACAAAATATTTAATGGAAAATAAAAAACTGGCTAACAAGCTGGAAGCTGAGATCCGCAAATCATTTGGTGTTTAGTATTATTGCTTAAAGGAGGAGATTAAAATGGAGCTCAATGTTTTCACTTATATTTTACTGATTTTAGCTGCTGTGTTTGGTTTTGGTGTCTTATTTCTGCTTATTAGGCGCAGGCTGTCTGAGCAAAAGATTCGTATTGCCGAAGAAACTGCCAAAAGGATATTAGAGGACGCTAAAAAGGAAGCTGAACGCACGCGCAAAGAAGCCATATTGGAAGCCAAAGACCAGGCCATCAAGCTGCGCTCAGACTTTGAAAAAGAGGCAAAAGAAAGAAAGTCAGAACTTTCCACAATTGAAAGAAGGCTGGATTCCAGGGAAGACAGGCTACAAAATAAAGAGAAGGAGATCGAAGAACGCAACACAATCCTGAAAAAAGCCGAAAATGAGATGATCAATTTAAAAGAAAAATTAGTCGTTATAAAAGATCAACTCATCAAAACCCTGGAAAAATCTGCTGCCCTCTCCAAAGAAGAGGCTAAAAAGGAACTTTTAAGCAAGCTGGACAAAGAACTGGCAGAAGAAGCAGGCAAAAGAATTAAGGCTAACGAAGAAAAGATTAAACAGGAATCAGATAAACGGGCGAGGGAAATTTTGGCCACTGCCATCCAGCGCTCTGCTGCTGACCATGTGGTTGAAACAACAACCAGCGTGGTTGAATTGCCTTCAGATGACATGAAAGGCAGGATCATTGGGCGCGAAGGCCGCAATATTCGCGCCTTTGAAACTGCCACTGGCGTAGATTTAATTGTTGACGACACGCCAGAAGCAGTTATCTTGTCAAGTTTTAACCCGTTCCGGCGCGAGCTTGCCCGCCTGACCCTGCAAAAACTAATTGCTGACGGCCGCATCCACCCTGCCCGCGTAGAAGAAGCCTTCAAAAAATCACAGGAAGAAATTAAGGCCGCTATGTGGGAATATGGAGAACAAGCTGCTATAGAAACAGGCGTAAGAGGCTTGCCTCCAGTCATTATTCAATTACTGGGCCGGCTCCACTATCGCACCAGTTACGGCCAAAACGTTTTGCAGCATTCGGTTGAAATGGCCCATTTGGCAGGCATCCTGGCAGCTGAACTTGGGGTAAACGTCAATTTGGCCAAGCGCGCTGCCCTGCTCCATGACCTGGGCAAAGCCATTGACCAGGATGTCGAAGGCACGCACGTTAAACTAGGTGTTATGTTTGCAAGGAAAGCCGGCGAATCAGAAGAAGTATTGCACGCTATGGAAGCCCACCACGGTGATGTAGAAACGCAAACCATTGAAGCTGTCATTGTCCAGGTTTGTGACGCTATTTCAGCGGCCAGGCCTGGCGCGCGGCGCGATACCCTGGAAGCTTATATTAAACGCCTGGAAAAATTGGAAACTGTGGCAAAAAGCTTTCCTGGCGTTGAAAAATGCTATGCTATCCAAGCCGGCCGCGAAGTGCGAGTTATTGTTGAGCCTGATAAGATAAATGACTCAGGCGCGACCAAACTGGCTTACGATATAGCTAAAAAAATTGAAGCGGAGCTGGAATATCCTGGAGAAGTTAAAGTTACAGTCATCCGTGAAACCAGGGCCAGCGATATTGCTAAATAATGAGTAAGAACCTAAAAGTCTTATTTATTGGAGACATTATAGGCAAACTTGGCCGGCAGGTCTGCCAGCAAGTGCTGCCGGAAATAAAGAAGAAGTTCTCGCCAGACTTTATTATTGCCAATGGCGAGAACTCGGCCCATGGATACGGCATAACTGAAAAGATATATAAGGAATTAATTGAGCTGGGCGTTGATGCCATTACCATGGGCAATCATGTTTGGGATAAAAGAGAATTAATCACCAACATTGATAAACTGCCGTTAGTTCTTCGCCCTGCCAATTATCCACCAGGAACACCAGGCGTGGACCATTTGATAATAGAAAAAAAGGGAGTAAAGGTTGGCCTGCTTAACCTGACAGGCAGGGTATTTATGAAAGAGATGGACTGCCCTTTTCAAGCTGCGGAGCAGCTTGTGCCTGAGATCAAGAAACAAACTAATATCATCATTGTTGATATGCACGCTGAGGCAACTTCAGAAAAATGCGCCATGGGCTGGTTGCTCGACGGCCGAGTTTCTGCGGTAGTTGGCACTCACACGCACGTTATGACTGCTGATGAAAGGGTTTTGCCGGAAGGCACGGCATTTATCTCTGACATTGGCATGGTTGGCGGATATGATTCAATTATCGGCATGAAAAAAGAGCAAATCCTAAAGCGTTTCAAAACTTTATTACCGGAAAGATTTGAGCCAACTGATGAGGGACCTGGCTTATTTAACGCGGTTTTATTAGAAATTGATCCAAAAACAGGCAAAGCCAAAAAAATTGAACGGATTAATCGGCTAAATCCTTAATCCTGGCAGAAATAATTTTCTTTTTTTCAGCTAATTCTTTTTTCCGCATTCTCTGCTTAGCCACAGCTTCTGCCGGGGCTTTTGAGGTAAAACTTTTGTTTGAAAGCAATGCCTTAAGACGCTTAATTTCCTGAGCAATATTTTCATCTTCTTTTTTTAAACGCTCAACTTCTTTTTCAATATCAACCAGACCCTTAAGTGGGATAAAAAACTGAACATCACCTACCACACCTGTGGCTGACTGTTCTGGCTTCTTTTTTAATAACTCAACTATTTCAATCTTTGATGCTTTGGCTAAAGATTTAATAAAATCTTCGCCAGCAACAATCATTTTGCCTTCATTCTTGTTTGAGGCCACGAAAAGCACTTCAATGTCCTTGGTTTGCACGCCCATTTCAGCTTTAATATTCCTGATTTTGACAATAATATCTTTGAGCAATGACATGTCAGACTCTACCCCAAGATTTTGCAGTTTGTCGTCAAAAACCGGCCATTGGCTTAAGAAAATGCTTTTAGCTTCTGACATGCCCTCTACTCGGTCTTTTAATAAATGCCATATTTCTTCAGTTATAAAAGGCATAAATGGGTGCAGCAATCTCAGCGTTCCTTCCAAAACATAAATTAGAACTTTTTGTGTTTTTTCCTTCTTTTTAGCGTCTTCAGAATAAAGGTCATTCTTTGATATTTCCACATACCAGTCACACAGATCGCCCCAAATAAACTCATAAAGCGCGCGCGCAGCGCTGCCAAATTCATAGTTATCAAGCATTTTGGCAACAGTATCAATTGAGGTTTGATAGCGGCTCACAATCCACTGGTCAGCCAGTTCAAGATTGTCTGGCAAGCTAAGCTTAACTTTTTTTTCTAAATTCATTAAAACAAAACGGGTAACATTCCAAATTTTATTTGAGAAATTGCGGGCCTCAGTAATCTTGTCTGGGGTAAGCTTAATATCTTGGCCCTGCCCGGTAATTAAGGAAATTAAAGCAAAGCGCAAAGCATCTGCCCCTACTTTGTCAACTATTTCCAGGGGATCAATGACATTGCCAAATGATTTACTCATCTTTTTACCCTGGGCATCGCGAACAAGGCCGTGGATAAAAACAGTGTGGAATGGCTCTTGTTTCATAAAATGCATGCCCATCATGATCATGCGGGAAACCCAGAATGTTATGATGTCATAGCCAGTGACTAATACGCTGGTGGGATAGAAGGTTTTAAGATCTTTTGTCTGTTCCGGCCAGCCCAGGGTTGAGAAAGGCCATAAAGCGGACGAAAACCAGGTATCAAATACATCAGGATCTTGCTCCCAGCCATCTCCCTTAGGTGCAACTTCCCCAACGTAAATTTCTTCACCACGATACCAAACTGGAATTCTATGTCCCCACCAAAGCTGCCGTGAAACACACCAGTCTTTTAAATTAACCATCCAGTTAATGTAAATCTTGGTCCAGCGGTCAGGAACATATTTAATTTTACCTTCTTCAACAACTTTGATCGCTTCACGCGCCAGGTCCCCGGTTTTAACATACCACTGGTTTGATAAATACGGCTCAATAATTGATTTACAGCGGTAACACTCACCCACTGCATTTTCATAATCCTCAATCTCTTCTAAAAAGCCCTTTTCCTCCAGCATTTCAACAAGTCTTTCACGTGCTTTATAACGATCAAGACCCTCAAGCTCTTTAACCCCTGGCTTATCCGCCTCTTCAAACTCTTCAAAAGTAATTTTAGCTTGTGGTGTTAAAATATTTACTCGTGGAAGCTCGTGCCTCTCGCCTATTTCAAAGTCATTGGAATCGTGAGCAGGCGTCACTTTGACCGCGCCAGTACCGAATTCTTTATCAACAAACTCATCTTTAATAATTGGAATCTTGCGGTTAACTAATGGCAAAACTAACATTTTGCCTATTAGCTTCTTATAACGTTTGTCTTTGGGATTAACTGCCACTGCAGTATCGCCCAGCATAGTTTCTGGCCTGGTTGTGGCAACAGTTACATAACCGTCCTGTCCGTCAATTGGGTAGTTGATGTGCCAGAGCTTTCCCTTCTTAGTTTCATGCTCAACTTCTATGTCAGAAATTGCTGTACCACACTTAGGGCACCAGTTAACCAAGCGTTTGCCGCGATAAATTAAGCCTTCATTATATAATGTGACAAATTCGCGAGTTACAGCCTTAGACAAACCTTCGTCCATGGTGAATCGTTCTCTAGTCCAATCCAGGGCACAACCTAAACGCCTCAATTGACGAGTAATATTGCCGCCATATTCTTCTTTCCACTGCCAAACACGCTTTAAGAACTCGTCCCGCCCTAACTGTTCTTTAGTTGTACCTTCTTTTCTCAAAGTTTTTGCCACAACATTTTGTGTAGCAATACCAGCGTGGTCAGTTCCCGGTAACCAAAGAGTGTTAAAGCCGCGAAGCTTCTTGTAACGAATTAAAATATCTTGAATAGAATTGTCCAAAGCATGGCCCATGTGAAGGTTGCCGGTCACGTTGGGCGGAGGAATTACGATAGTAAATGGTTCTTTATCAGAATTTTCTTCCGGCGAAAACATTTTATTGTCTTCCCAGAACTTATACCATTTCTGCTCTAATTCAGACGGATTATAGACTTTTGGTATTTCTTTGGCCATAAAATTATTTTATCACATCAAAGTCTTGGGCACTACATTTAGCTTTAAGTAATCATTCATTCCAGAAAAAACCGCATCTTTGGGCAGCATGCCGACTATTTCTGAATTAACTAAATCAACTTTGTATTCTTTAGCCCATTTGATAACTTCATCAAAAACTTTTTTCAATGAAGTCATGCGATGATCAGTTAAATTTATTGAAACCTGGGTTATTCCCTTGCTCATTAAATCAATGCCCAGCGCCCTGACCCCTTTTAAGCCTCCGCTCTTTTCACGAATATTCTTGGCAATTGATTTAGCAATGTCTAAATCGCGGGTATTCAAGTTAATATTATAAGCAATTAAAAAATCCCGCACACCAACAGCAACTGCTCCGGCCGTTGGATGCAAATTGCTCCCTAAATCTGGTTTTCGTTCAGGTTTATCAATTTCCTGTTCAAGACTTGCATAACCGCCTCTTCGAACATCTGGCAGTTCCTTTCGATTCTTCTTTTTGGCTGCTTCGCCGTAGAAATAGACCGGCAAAGCAAGCTCCTCAGATAATTTCTTGCCAAAATCATGGGCTAATTTACAAACCCCCAGCATCGAGCATCCAGCAACCGGTACAAACGGAACAACATCAACCACTCCTATAAACGGATGTTCCCCTTTATGCTCCCTAATATCTAATAACTGCATAGCACGCTGGGTTAAATCAAACGCAGCCTGAGAAACTGCGGCAGGTTCACCTAAAATAGTAACAACAGAGCGGTTATGATCAGCATCAGAGTGAACGTCAAGAATTTTGGCAGTTTTTATAGCGGAAACAATATCGTCAACTAATGCGAGGTCAGATCCTTCAGAAAAGTTAGGCACGCACTCAATTATTTTAGTCATTGTCCTCAGGACCTTTAAGGTCTTTTAGCGCTTCTTCAAGTTCGGAATTCTCCAGGCTTTCTTTTTCTTTTAGCAGTTTGGCAATATCCAAAAGCTTAGCTTTATTTTTTAAAAGTATCTTCCTGGCTTGTTCATGACAAAAATCAATAATACTATTGATCTGCTCGTCAATCTGATCAGCTGTTTCTTCGCTGTAGTCCTTCATCTCAGCAATATCCCGGCCCAAAAAGATCTGCCGGTCTTTCCGGCCAAAAGTCCTGGGGCCAAGCTTGCTCATGCCAAACTCACAAACCATTTTTTTAGCCAGATCGGTTGCGCGCTGCAAATCATTTTGCGCGCCGGAAGTAATTTCATTAAAAATCATTTCCTCAGCCACCCGGCCACCCATCATAACCGTTATTTGATCCAACGCCTCACCCTTACTCATCAAATGACGGTCTTGTTCTGGCAGTTGAAGCGTATAACCCAGGGCCATGCCCCGAGGTAGAATTGAAACTTTGTGAACAGAATCTGCATGAGGCAAAACTTTAGATAAAATAGCATGGCCAACCTCATGATGAGCCACAATGTCACGTTCATCATCAGAAATAATACGGCTCTTTTTCTCTGGCCCAGCAATTACCCGATCAATTGCCTCTTCAACTTCTTCCATATTTATTTCTTTCTTATCAGCCCGAGCCGCCAGGATAGCTGCTTCATTAAGCACATTTTCCAAATCTGCCCCAGTAAATCCAGGCGTTCGACGGGCAACAATATTATAATTTACATCACTGGCTAACGGCTTATCTTTGCCATGGATCTTAAGAATTTCCTCGCGGCCTTTCAAATCTGGTTTATCTAAAACAACCTGGCGGTCAAAACGGCCTGGCCGAAGCAGCGCCGGATCTAAAATATCAGGCCGGTTAGTTGAGGCAATTACTATAACATTAGTCTTGGGATCAAAACCATCCATTTCAACCAGCAGCTGATTTAAGGTTTGTTCCCTTTCATCATGTCCACCACCCAAGCCTGCTCCGCGGTGACGGCCAACTGCGTCAATTTCATCCATAAAAATAATTGCTGGCGGATTCTTTTTAGCTTCAGTAAATAAACTTCTCACCCGAGAAGCTCCAACACCAACAAACATTTCC